>JBILTD010000070.1:0-8768 GCA_044371695.1 Crocinitomicaceae bacterium
CAACGGAGATTTCGCCATGACCATTTTGCGTCAGTTCTTCTTTGACGCATTTCGCAAACCTTTTTATGAAGCGCTTTGCAAAAGTCCGATCACACAATTAGCGGCTATTGCAGAAAAATCTTTGAAAGAAACGCGTTATCATTTAAAGCACACATCTGAGTGGGTCATCCGAATGGGTGATGGCACAGAAGAGTCACACGCACGTGCTCAGGCAGCCATTGACCACTTGTGGCGCTACACTCATGAACTTTTTTACGAAGATGCCATTGATGCCGAACTTCAAGCTTTAGCACAGGTTCCTTCGCTCAAGGCCATTGAAACTTCATGGCTCGAAACCGTTAAGGCGGTTTTTGCTGAAGCAACACTTGAGATTCCGGCAAATAACTGGAAATTTGATGGTGGTAGACAGGGCAGACACTCAGAGCACATGGGTTACTTATTAGCCGAATTACAGTACATGCAACGCGCTTATCCGAACATGCAATGGTAAGTCCTGAGCTCATCAGAACTTATTTACAAGAGGTCAGCGATCCTGAAATTCCGGTCTTGACCATCAATGACCTCGGAGTAGTTCAACAGATTTACCAATCAGAAGGGAAGTGGGTTATAGAACTCACGCCAACCTATAGCGGTTGCCCTGCCATGCAACAAATTGAAGCCGATGTCTTAACTAAGCTTCAAGAAAAAGGAATAACTAATGCCCGAATTCAGCATGTCCTGAGCCCTGCCTGGACCACCGACTGGATCTCCGAAGAAGGCAAACATAAACTCCGACTCTACGGCATTGCACCTCCGGTCAATGAACCAGATAAATCGATCCTTTTTGCCGAGGCGCCGAAAGTTCCTTGCCCCAAATGTCAAAGTACCGAGACCAAAATGGTCAGCCTTTTTGGAAGCACGGCATGTAAAGCACACTATCAATGCCTTGCTTGCAAGGAGCCCTTTGATTACTTTAAGTGCTTGAAATAAAGCAAGATGAGTCTAAAATATAAAGCGCTATCCAAGCGCTTTTTTATTTTTTTAGTACTATGTATTGCATAATACAAAATAAAACATATAACTTTGTATAAAATTTAACTGATGAATGTAGAAAATACACAGTCTCAAATGCGAAAGGGCATATTAGAGTATTGTATACTTGGCATCTTGAACCGCAAGGAGGCCTATCCTTCAGAAATTCTTGAGCAGCTCCGAAGCGCGCAACTTTTAGTGGTGGAAGGAACGGTTTATCCCTTACTCACCAGACTAAAAAATATGGAGTTACTCACTTATCGTTGGGAAGAGTCAACTTCTGGCCCCCCGAGAAAGTACTACTCCATCACCGCCAAGGGACAACAATTCTACGTAGAGCTTGAGCGCACTTGGCAAGAGTTGCAGCAGGCTGTTTTAAAAATTAATAAATAAACAAGTCATGAATAAGACCATTTCCATTCACATCCAAGGATTTCCATTTGTTCTAGAAGAGCAAGCCTATGAAGTGCTACAACAGTATCTTTCAGACTTAAGAAAAGTGCTCGAACACGAGGAGGGCCAGGACGAAATTATTCAAGATATTGAATTGCGCATTGTCGAGTTGCTTCAAGAAAAAGTGGCCGCACAACAAGTAGTTCAATTGGATCAGATTCAACAAATCATCCAGTTGCTTGGTAATCCTGAAATTTTCGGGGAAGAAGAATCCACAACAACAGATCAAACACGTCATGAAAATACTGAACCAGTAGCTGCACACAAACGTTTTTTCAGAGATCCGGAGACTGCCGTTTTAGGTGGTGTTGCTGGCGGCGTTGCAGCTTACTTCAATATAGATGTCGTTTTTGTAAGGGTATTCTTTGTCTTATTCACCATGGTCTTTGGTACAGGAATCCCAATTTATATCATCCTTTGGATAATTACACCACGTGCGCAGACAGCCAGCGAAAAATTACAAATGCGCGGTCGTGCCGTCAATGTGGAAAATATCAAGACTGAATTCAAAGAAGCAGCAGTGCGTGTGGAGAACAACGCCAAAAAGTGGTCTAGTCAATTAAAAGCAGGTTCTAACCTGAGTCAAGGGCTGCAGCGCTTTGTAAACTTCGTCAAGATGGCCTTTGGTATTTTTCTCATATTATTTGGTCTTAGCCTTATTATTAGCCTTGGCGTTTTTCTTTTTATCGATCCAGAAATGATCCCGGCTCAAATCAACGGAGAGTTTACTTCCCTAGGGGAGCTCAGCTCTTTATTTTTTGAGACCAAAACACTGCATTCTTATGTTTATTTAGGTGCTGCATTAATAGGATTTGCCTGGGGTTTTTCTAGTTTGCTTACTGGTTTTAGATTGCTCTTTTCATTTCAAGCAAAGTGGCTCAAAATTGGTTATTTCTCCTTTGGCTTTGTTTCTGTGATAGGCGTTATTTTACTCTTTTATGTAGGTGTAAATACGGCAAAGGACTTCGCTATTGAAGGAGAATTAAGTAAGGAAATTAGCACTTATTCAGGAGATTCTTTGAACTTGGTTATTTCTAATGAAATGCATTTACAAGCTTTCAACGAGAAAAAATTAAACCTGAATACGAATGGTTTTGAAATGAGCAAGCACCCAGATCAAAGTTTCATCTTATCTGAAAATGGCCGCATGTATATCAGTGGTGTAGCTATTAATTACGAGCCATCTACCGATAGTTTATACCACATTAAAGTCTTGAAAAGAGCTAACGGCTCATCTTACCTGAAAGCGAATTTAAGAGCAGCACATATCAAATTCCCTTGTGCACTAAAAAACAATGACTTGATTTTTGCAAGTGGTCTTTCGTTCCCTTCTTATGACAGAATGCGTGACCAAGAGGTAGAGTTGGTAATTGCCGTGCCAACCGGAAAGACCGTTTTCTGGAAAGATCAGGTGGTGTATCCTTATGTAACTGAGTTCTCACCGGATCAAGCCTCGAACAGAGCTTATGTTCACGGCGATGGGAATTACTCAGCGTGGTAGTTGGCTTCTTGATTTTTTGAGTTGCTGGGCATCAAGCCAATAAATAAGTTTCATAGAGAAGCTATTGAGTGCGCCGGTTTGTAAGGTGTTGCTGAGGTCTTGCCAATAAGGTGCGCTAACGGCATCGTTACCAGCAAAGACTGAATTTTTCCAGACAATATTCAATTCGCTTCCCGGCATAAAAACCCATCGGTATACAAAGTCTATTGTAAAGGCATTATAATTGATGTCATAAGCAGGTTTGCCCTGTGCAGATAAACCATTAAAATCAGGAAGGGCCATAAGACTTCCGTCTTCTTGGAGGGTAAAATAAGCGGCGTATTTTAAGGTAGAGCGATAATGTCGTAAACGCAAGCTAAGTGCCATTCGGTTGGTCAATATGTAATCCGCAGAAATACCTTGAATAGTGGTGTTTCTGTCGCGCTGTCCAAATAAAATTCCGTCTACATCTTGCGCTGGGTCTCCAAATGCAATGGCATAACCAAAATTGTTCACTTGCAGTTCTTTTTCAAAGTTATAGACGATAAATAAGGCATCTGCTAAGCGAATTCTTGGTGAAATATTGTAAGCATATTGTTTCCATGGGCTGTGCTCATAGGCCAAGAAATTTCCGCCGACGTCGATCGCAAAGGGTTTTTGATAATTACTCGAGAACCATGCGTTAACAAAAGCATACCTTGGAATATTGAAAACTGCGCCCCAGCTTCTTGGTTCAAAATAATCACGTGTGGCGTTGGGCGAAAGCCCACCATTAAAGCCCATAGCATTAAAGCGCTTGGTCACTGTAAAAAAGTTAAGTGAAGCCATGTTGCTTGTAAAAGCTTGTGGGTTATACAAATAGGTCTGAGAAAAATTGGCGCTGACTGTCCATTTCATGAGCGTTTCCCATTTAGGTGTGAACTCACGGTACGCACTACTGATTTCAAAAATCCGACGGTTATTGTTGTAATTAAAACCTAAATCATTCGGGTCATAGGTATCTGATTCTTCGAGGTAACCAATACCTCCAATGAGTGCGCCACGTTGTTTCTGTGCATTTAGGTTGAGGTTATGGCCTACAGAATTACTTTGGTCAAACTGAGAAGATATAATCCCTTTTCCGTTGATATTGTAGTAATTATTGGCTGTGTTCACATTAAAATTCAAGGCAGATACGTTTGCGTCATAAAAAGACCCAGCTCGCCATACATTTGTATTGGTAAAGGTTAATGATGAGTTGTTTTTTAAATTTTGATCAAAGACCAGTACGTTATAGTTGGTAAGAGGAGAAACCAAAACTTCTCTTTGTGCCCCATCTATTGTTGAGATAGCGGTTGCAAATTGCTCTGCATTTACGGCGTTGAACACGCCAACACCGAGTCCATTGCTCATCCGACCAGAAATTTTTGACGCGTTATAAAGCTGAGAAGATCCGGGTGCATTTTGTAAATATTCGTCCTCATTCAAAAGTGTCTGACTCACGCGATTAGGAGCTTGAATTCCTATACGGCGACTGTAAAAGATTCCGGCCTTATTGAAAAGCTCCATCCCTTCAGTAAAAAACTGTCTATTTTCATTGAACTGTACTTCAAAAGGAGACAAGTTCAAAACCTGCTGATCAAAAACCACCTGGCCAAAGTCAGGGACAAGGGTGACATCAAGTGTAAATGCTTCATTGATACCATATTTGATGTCCATACCGCCATTGAATGATTTCAATAGCCCTTTGCTGCCATCTTGGTTAAATCCTTCGTTGGCATAGGCAGAGACATAAGGCATCAGGGCCAAACGCAAGGGAGGTGTGATATTTTTGACATTGACTACATCGCCGCTTTCAAGTAGCATGTTTTCTAGGTCCGGATTCACAGTAACCCATGTCGATTCTTCACGGGTTCTGGCAATTTGACGCCCAAAATTGATACCCCAATTTTGAACTTCTGTTTTAGGAAAACGAATGGCAGAATATGGGATTCTTATTTCTGCATACCAACCGTTTTCACCGACTTTTACAGCGCTATGCCACACTAAATTGAGTTGGTCATTATAATTATTGTTAAAAATTTTAGCATCGAGCTGAACTCCTCGGCTCGTGAGTCCAAAGTAGAATCCATTTTGATTGTCGTTGTAAGTATCTAAAAAGATACCAATAATATCGCAGTTTGGGTTGTAGTCATCGCGAAGCGAAAGGACTTTTGACATGGAATCGGGGAAGTCCTGACAAAAAATTCCAAAATAAAGGGCGTCGTCGTCATAACAGAGCTGAACACTTGTAGCTAATGCGGATGCTTGCCCAGGATTGGGTTTAATTTGTGTCCATTTTTCTGTAGGATTGTTTTGGTCCCAAACGGCCTCATTGAGTTGGCCATCGATAGAAATTTTTGAATCAATTTTTTTGGCAACTAATTGTTTTTGACCATAGGTAGCTGTTGCAAGAAATAAGAAGAGCAGGAGCGTGCGCATGTGCAAATTTACAACTAAACGCCTTTTCTAGCTACCACATGCAGACATTCTTCGTTGGCTTCATAGGTCACCCAAATTTTAACCGCTTGCTTAAAGTGCAAGAGAATTTTTGAAATGGTGGTTTGTAAATATTGACGTTCATTAGCACTTAAGGCTTGAGTACTTGTAAATCTTGAAAATGAGAAGTCAAAACTATTGCCATTCAGATGCGGACTTTTCTTAACTGCTGTTTTGTTATGCTTCACGAGTTTGGAAACCGTATATTTAGTTCTGGTCATGGATGTAACTATCAAATTGCAGTCACGGAGGTGGGTTTGTGCAATTGAATCTTTAAAAGCGTTCCCGATTTCATTTAAGATTTGATGCGCATATGGTGTTAGAAAAGCGTATGAATATTGAAACGTATCTAGCACGTAACCGATATTCTTTTCTACCAATACTAATTTCTTTGCCTTATACGCTCTTCTGAGCCCTGCTGTATTTGCCACTGGCTGAATTCCTTGCTTTACCGATCTGTCCATATATTGGTTCAGATAATTATTAAGTTGCTTGGTATAGATTTCTGGCGAGCAGGATGTAAAAGGAGCGGAGCTCACAGTGGACTGAGGAGCTGTTTTATACTGAATTGGACCAGCTGTGGGCCAACTTGCGAAAGCCAGCAGCACAAAGCACAAAAAAGAAAGGCCTATAGTTTTCAAATGCATGTAAACAAATATAAAAATTGAACGCTTTGGTACAACGCAAGTTCGTAATTTTGTGTCATGGGGAATTTTGATAGCCTATTGGCTCAGCTCGAACAACAAGAATGGCCTAACATTTATTTGTTCAAATTTATTGTCCCCAATGACAACCAACATTTAGCACAAGTAAGCGCACTGTTTGACGAAAATAGTGAGGTTGTATTTCACGAATCTCAAACAGGCAAGTATGTGAGTGTCAGTGCGAAAGAAGTCATGTTGTCTGCACAAGCCATCATTGAAGTCTATGAACGAGCCGCAAAAATACCTGGTATAATCTCTTTATAATGGAAGCAATAGTAAAATTCTTATTTGTTAGTTTTTTAATCCTTTTGGCAGTAATTGCTTACAAGCGCCTCTTGAAGCGATTTCAGAAAGGTCAGGTAGTGCATAAAGATTATTGTGAACTCTATAACCTAGACCAAGAACCAGCAGCTGGTGAATTGTCTTTTTATTTTGTTTGCCCTGCCCCACAAAAGGTTCAGTTTGCCATCTGGAAGGATCGCAATCTGATTCATGAATTGGCCAACCAAGAATTTGACAAAGGAGGTCACCTCATACGTTTTGACTCCAAACAATTATCTAATGGTGTCTATTACTATGGTATTGTCACAGCAGATCAAGAGACCACTAAAAGAATGCAGGTTCTCAACTAAGATTCGTCACCTGATTTATTGATCTTGATTTTAGAAGGTCTTCTCGGGATTTTGTATTTTGATTTGTGAAAGTCGCTTTTGTAGCCGTCGGTTTTTTCGATTCTATAAACTACACCCAAGCTATATTGACTATAAGAAGATGCGCCAAGAATATCGATCAAACCAAACTTATAAACACCTTGTGCTTGTAAACCAATTTGTTTGCTCACCCAAAAAGTACAGCCTGCAGATAGATTAACTGTAGGAGTTAGCCCTGGTGCACTTTGTCGAGGATCATTGTTTCTGATGGTAAAACCCGCGCCAGCACCTAAATAAGGATCTAGTGCTCCGCGTCCAAGTTGCTTGTAAAAGGAATATTTAAGTGCTGCATCAAAATAACCCATGAACCCATTTACTCCCATGGAATCATTGACCATTTTGGTTGAGTCATAAGATTGTCCTCCTAAAACACCCTCAACACTCCAACCGTTATAAATGTAGCGATCCACATAGAGTCGAGATGGAATAATGGCACCATGCAATTGATCTGCAGGCATTGGGTTGAGTTCTTGCCCGTCATCGTCAGTAGCAGTCCAGGCGATTCCGAATTGCCAAAAATAGTTGTCTTTGTTGGTAATCATTTTGTCGGGCTGAGCAAGAGAAATGCCTACTTGAGCTAAAAAAACAAAGAGAAAAAGAAGAGTTTGCTTGTTGTTCATATTGTGTTTTGAGAATCAAATGTACTTATTTAATTTGTCGTAAAAACTTATTAAAATGAAATGAATTGACAATACATTGTTGATGCCGAGTAAGAGTTAAATGAGTAAATTTGACACTATGGGAAAAGTCAAAAAATACGAACTGACCTTCGATGAAGAGCAGCCCTTCGAAATTTATGGCATTTCCTCGGCATTTGCCGACTACAGACTCACATGGGAACTCAATCAAGTTTTGGGCATCCATCTGGAAAAAACTGAAAATAGTTTTGAAGTCTTCATTCCAAAAACAAAAAGTAATCAGCAGTTCAGATACTTTTATTACGAAGACCAAGAATTACTCACGAAGTTTTTTTTAGTGAAAAACAAGCAAGAACAACAACTCTTGCAAGCGGATCGCCCCATGATCGATTATTTTCTCATTTTAAAAGAGAATAACTCACATCCAATCAATGAGCTTCAAACTAAACTGAGAAGCATCAATGGTGTCGTTGCTATTTTTGAGTTCAACCATGAAGAGTTTGAATTAATTGATTACTTAACAAGTTAAAATGAAAAGAACAAAGATTGTTGCAACAATGGGCCCAGCATCGCTCAAAAAAGAAACATTAAAAGACATGATGTTGGCAGGGCTCAATGTTTGCCGCCTCAATTTTTCACATGGCTCTCACCAAGATCACTCAGGTGCCGTTGCACTCATCCGTGAACTCAATGACGAGCTTGGTCTCAATGTAGCCATTCTCGCTGATCTTCAAGGCCCAAAAATCAGGACCCATGAAATGGAAAACAATGGCGTCTTGATCGAGGTTGGCCAACAAATCGAAGTAGTAGTCGACAAGGTAATCGGAAACAATCAGCGCTTTTCTATTAACTATAACTTATTACCAAGAGATGTCAACCCAGGTGAGCGCATCCTTCTTGATGATGGCAAGCTCGTTCTTGAAGTCAAAGAAACCGACAAAAAATCAAAAATTCGCTGCGAGGTCATTCAAGGTGGCTTGCTTTGCTCTAAAAAGGGCGTCAATTTCCCCAATACCAAAATTTCGATGCCTTCGCTTACCGAGAAAGATATCGAGGATCTCGACTATGCGCTTAAACTTGGTGTAGATTGGATTGGTCTTTCTTTTGTACGCACCGAAAAGTGCATCACTGATTTGAAGGCACGTATCGCTAAAAAGCGCAGCATTGCTAAAGTGGTAGCTAAAATTGAAAAACCTGAAGCACTTGAAAACATTGATGCCATCATCGAAGCCAGCGATGCCCTAATGGTTGCTCG
>JBILTD010000071.1:0-8766 GCA_044371695.1 Crocinitomicaceae bacterium
TTCAGGAAGGTAATTTAATAAAAGTTGGACTTTTGCCTTTGCATTTTCATCTGGGGCCAAAGCACATACATTGCGATAATTGGCATGATCCATCACGAGTATGTAATCAAAATCATGAAAATCTTGGCGAGTGAATTGACGTGCCCTTAAAAAATCTATGGGTGTTCCATTTTGTGAACCCGTTTGAATCATGCGTTTGTCAGGTGCAGCACCTACATGATAATTGGCAGTGCCAGCAGAATCAACGGCAACATCTAAATTTAGATTTGCTACTTTTTGTCTGAGTAAGCCATCTGCCATTGGTGAACGACAAATATTCCCAAGACAAACCATTAAAACGCGAATACTCAAGGTCTTATTGAATGGTGAGTTTTTTCTCTAATTCTTCAAGATAGTGACGGAACTGTTTGTCAGTTTCAGAAAGGTTCACAACAGTGCGGCAAGCATGAAGTACGGTTGCATGATCTTTACCTCCACAATGTGCGCCAATACTAGCAAGTGAAGATTTAGTCATTTTCTTAGAGAAATACATAGAAATTTGACGTGCCTGAACAACCTCACGCTTACGCGTTTTAGATTTGAGCATCTCGATAGGAAGATCGAAATAATCGCAGACAACTTTTTGAATGTATTCAATAGATACTTCTCTGGCAGTGCTTCTTACAAATTTGTCAACCATTTGCTTCGCTAGTTCTAGCGTAATGGCTTTTTTGTTTAAAGAAGCTTGAGCAAGAAGGGTATTTAGTGCGCCTTCAATTTCACGCACATTTGTATTGATCGAATAGGCAAGGTATTCTACAACTTCACGAGGAAGTTCGATACCACTGCCGTACATTTTCTTTTCAAGGATGGCAATACGGGTTTCGAGGTCTGGTGTTCCGAGGTCTGCAGAGAGGCCCCATTTGAAACGAGACAACAAACGTTGTTCCATACCTTGCATTTCGACTGGCGCTTTGTCAGAAGTTAAGACAATTTGCTTACCGTTTTGGTGCAAGTGATTGAAAATGCTAAAGAAAACATCTTGGGTACGTTCTTTTCCGGCAAAGAATTGAACATCATCAATAATCAGGACGTCAATCATTTGATAGAAATGAATGAAGTCGTTGGTCGTTTGATTTTTGATGGCATCGATGAACTGATGCGCAAACTTCTCGGATTGAACGTAAAGCACAGTTTTGTTCGGGAAATTTTCTTTGATGGCAATTCCGATGGAATGCGCAAGGTGTGTTTTTCCGAGACCAACACCGCCGTATAATAATAAAGGGTTGAATGCTGTACCACCCGGCTTGTTTGCTACGGCAAAACCTGAAGCTCTAGCCAAACGGTTGCATTCACCTTCTACAAAGTTCTCAAAGGTAAAGTTTGGAATCAGGTTAGATTCGATGTTTACTTTTTTGAGACCTGGAATAACAAAAGGATTGCGAATTTGCTTTTCGTTAACATTAATAGGCATGTTAACGGGTGCATTTTTTAAACTACTTGCATTACTTGTAGGAAGTTTGACAGTATAAGGATTGCGAGACTGCGTGTTGTTTTCCATAACAATGCTGTACTCTAGCGTTCCTTCTTGCCCAAGTTCTTTCTTAATTACTTTTCGTAATAAAGTAATGTAATGCTGCTCAAGCCATTCATAAAAGAAATGCGAAGGGACTTGAATGGTCAAAATATGGCCCTCTAACTTAACAGGGACAATTGGCTCAAACCAAGTTTTAAAGGCCTGCAAAGAAATGTTGTCTTTGATGACTTTCAAACAGGATTCCCACGCACTTTCGTGACTTGTATTCATAGTAGTTCAGTTGTTCTCGTTAGTTTGTAAAAATTTCGCTGGATACGAAAAGTTGGGTGAAATAATGAGAGAACAAATATTTACATAAAAAAGTGAAAAAAAAAGTCGGTTACCTATTGATTATTAAAAAAAAAATACTTGTCAGTAATATTTTTTTAATATTGGTCAAAATGCCCGACACCTTGGTAAATTTACGATAGAGAAAAGGATTACACAAATATAAATGCACTAAATCATGACTAATTCTAGCAGCGCCGATTCGGGCACTTTGAAGTTTTCAACAAAATTGCGCGTGCGCTATGCCGAAACTGACAAAATGGGCTTTTGTTATTACGGGAATTACGCCAGTTATTTTGAAGTTGCACGTGTGGAGGCACTCCGTGAAAAGGGGATTTCTTACAAAGAATTGGAGGATGCTGGCATTTTGTTACCCGTTACTCATTTTGAAATCAGGTATTTTCAGGCAGCTAAATATGATGAGCTTTTAGAGATCAAAACTCAAATTACACTATTGAAAGGCGTCAGAATCGCATTTGTCTATCAAACCTACAACGAACAAGGTACTTTATTAAATGAAGCGACAACCGAATTAGTTTTTGTCCTGGCAGCGTCACTTAAACCAATGGCAATTCCTACTTTTATCCTCGATCAACTCCAATAAACCATAAATACTTCTCACATGAGTGCATTTGAATTGAAGCGTTTTGAGCCAAGCAGTAAAAAGCTGAGTTACC
Organism: Crocinitomicaceae bacterium; assembly: GCA_044371695.1. Lineage (GTDB taxonomy): Bacteria > Bacteroidota > Bacteroidia > Flavobacteriales_D > Crocinitomicaceae > UBA952. The sequence goes on from JBILTD010000071.1 coordinate 2,521, forward strand.
TCCAACGCTCAGGTGAAACCCGAGTAGGTGCTATACTTCAAGAAAGCAAACTCAAAGCGGCAAAATATGTGCTCATTGGAATTGAAGAAAATACTGGGCCTCAGGCAAACATGGGCAGAGTGGGTAGTGAAAATGCTTTTAAAGCATTTATGCGTGTGTTTTTGAATTCACAAGTGCACGAGCAACAGTCCATGCAATCGCTAGCTTATCTCGGCAAGATTGTTCAACTGAAGTCACCTCAAGATCAATCCGAGGCGGCAACAATGGTGACTGAGTTAGACGAGCTACTTTTGAAGGTGCTTCAAGAAAATTTACATGAAGATCAAATTCCGATCATTGTTGGTGGTGGGCATAATAATGCTTTACCATTGATCCGCTGGGCCGCTCGAAATTCCCCAATTAGTGTAATCAACATAGATGCACATGCCGATCTTCGAACCACTGAGAAAAGGCACAGTGGCAATTCGTTTTCAACGGCTATTCAAGAAGGACACATTCAGCAATATGGTGTATTTGGTTTACATGAGGCCTTTAATAATCAGTGGATACGCGAGCAGCTTCAACACACAAATAGCACACATCGTTTCTACGAAGATTATCTTCAAGGGCCTTTTCAATTACAAGAAGATGTCTCCAATTTTATCCAGCATCAGACGGCAGCAATTGGTTTAGAAATCGATATGGATGCGATTGCAAATATGCCTAGTTCGGCGCAAAGCCCTTCCGGTTGGCGCTTGGATGAAATCAGAAGTTTACTCTATAAGATAGGACACCTAAAGCCAAAAATTGCCTATTTAAACCTAACGGAAGCCGCCCCGCTAGATGAAACCGACGACCTCATTGTTGGTAAGGCCTTGACATATTTAGTCAGAGATTTCATTAAATCTATGAAATAAAAAAAGAGAGGCACTGGGCCTCCCTTTAAAATTAACCTGTAGCAAAGTTAATTGAGTTGCTGCTTCTACGTCAATTCTGAACAAGGGTTACATACAATTAACACTTGACCCTTGAAAAAGATCCTAAGACACATTTTCTAGTGTGACCACGGCTTCTATTTTTGTGTCAGATGAATCAGCAAACGACTATTCAAGCACTAGTTCGCCTAATCGATGACCCCGACGAATTGATATTTCAGCAGGTCAGGCAAGAACTCATGAACATGGGAACGGAGGTCATTCCGCATCTTGAAAGTTCCTGGGAGCAAGATTACTATGGTTTGCTTTTTCAGGACCGCATTGAAAACGTAATCCACGACATCCAATTTGAAGAAGTCAAGGCGCAATTGAAGGCTTGGTTGCATTCTGCCGATAAAGACTTATTAAAGGGAGCGGTCATCATTGCTAAATATCAGTATCCTGGTTTAGACGAACAGAATGTCCTGAATCAAATTCAGATGATTCGTCGTGATATTTGGTTAGAACTCAATGATCACCAAACAGCATTTGAACAAGTTAAAATTTTCAATAGAATTTTCTTTGGCATGCACCGCTTTAAAGGGGCTAGCCATCAGGTGCCGTCTCCGCATCATTCCTTGATCAATGTGGTGCTTGAAAATAAAAAGGGAAATCCTTTGAGTCTTTGCCTTTTGTATAGCGTTATTGCACAGTCCTTAGATTTACCAATTTATGGCGTGAATCTACCCAACCATTTCATTTTGGCTTATATGGATAGCAAGCACTCTGCAATGGGTATGCAGCAAAACGAGGATGATTACGGTGTATTGTTTTACATTAATGCCTTTGCCAAAGGGAGTATTTTTGACGCCAATGAAATCAAAACTTTTCTAAAAGGCATCCATCTGAATCCGGAGCGCAGTTATTTTGAACCTTGTTCGAATTCAGCGATCTTAAAAAGAATGCTCACCAATCTGATTTACGCTTTTCAGCAAGCCGGAGCAGCTCAAAAAGTAAACGAACTCCAAGAGTTACGCGCTTTAATCCCGTGATCCAATTGGACATTTCTTTGTATTTTTGACTAAAACAAAGTATGTCTGAAAAATACACTGTCGCAGCGCGTTTCATGCGCTATGTTCAAATAGATACCACCGCAGATCCTACCTCAAAGAGTTTTCCTTCCACGGCAAAGCAACGCGATCTTGCACAGGTTTTACACGATGAACTCAAGGCACTAGGTTTACAAGACGTGCTCCTCGATGAATGGTCCTATGTATTCGCCACCATTCCGTCCAATGTTTCACAGCCCCTACCTACTATTTGTTTTTGCTCGCACATGGACACCGCTCCAGATTGCAGTGGTACTGACGTCAAGCCAATACTTCATCAAAACTATCAAGGTCAGCCAATTGTACTACCCGATGACCCGCAACAAATACTCAGCACCGAACAACATCCTTATTTATTGCAAAAAATAGGAGATGATATTATCACAGCGAGTGGCCTAACCCTTTTGGGTGCCGACGACAAAGCAGGGGTGGCCATCATCATGGAACTAGCAGCTTATTTACAAGCCAATCCTCAGATTCCTCATGGCCCTATTCGCATATTGTTTACTCCTGATGAAGAGGTAGGCCGTGGCGTTGAGCATCTTGACATGCAAAAACTTAACGCAGACTTCGGTTACACTCTGGATGGCGGCCCACTCGGCGACATCGAAGACGAAACTTTTTCTGCAGATGCTGCCGAGCTTATTTTTCACGGAATCAGCGCGCATCCTGGATATGCAAAAGGTAAAATGATCAATGCCATCAAATTGGCCTCAGCATTTGTCAGCGCGTTGCCAAGCTCAACTTGGTCTCCTGAAACAACAGCAGGTCGCGAAGGCTTTGTGCATCCAACGGCCATTACCGGTGGTCTAGAAGAAGCCAGTGTTCAACTCATCATCCGAGATCACGACACCCTTAAGCTTGAGCCCTATGCTCAAAAACTTAAAGAGCTCGCTGCGCAAGTGGTGGCTGCACACCCTGGAAGCAAGTTTGAAATGAAAGTTCATGAGCAGTACCGCAACATGAAAGAAATATTGGTTGCGTATCCTTTTGTTAGTGACTACGCCGAAGAAGCCATGAAACGCGCTGGGCTTACCCCAAAACGCAATATCATCAGAGGCGGCACCGATGGCTCTCGTTTGTCTTTTATGGGGCTGCCTTGTCCAAATATTTTTACAGGAGAGATGGCCATTCACTCTAAATTAGAATACGTCAGTGTTCAAGACATGGAAAAGGCCATAGATACCTTAGTTGAATTGGTTCAAATCTGGGAAAAACACGAATGGAACCAAGCGTAATCATCAAAGAAGTTCAGCAACAGCAGTTCAAACCCTTGTATTTTTTACATGGGGAAGAGTCATATTATATTGACATGCTTGCTGAGGAAATTCAAAAACACGCGCTTCAAGATCACGAACGCGATTTCAATCAGACTATTTTATATGGGAAAGACGTCGATCTCTTGTCTTTGATTAGTGAGTTGAAATCGTATCCTATGATGGCCGAAAGGCGTCTTGTTATTTTAAAGGAAGCTCAGGATTTTAAAAAAATCGAAGAGCTTGAGGCTTATGTAGAGCAACCGACACCCACAACTGTATTTGTGGTTTGTTACAAAAACAAAGCTTTTGACGCCCGAAAAAAGCTCCTCAAGCCCTTTGCTAAATTAGGACATGTCTATAAATCAGACAAAATCAGAGATTACCAACTTCCAGAATGGATTTCAAAATATGTGCGTTCCAAAGGCTTGCAGGTCAATGCCAAAGCCACCATGCTTTTAGCTGAGTACTTAGGCTCAGATCTTGGTCGTATTGTCAATGAGCTCGACAAATTGCAAATCGTAGTGGGGCAAAATCATACGATCACAGAGCAAGACATTGAAAAGAATATCGGTATTTCCAAAGACTACAACGTTTTTGAATTGGTCAATGCCATTTCCAATAAGCAAGCTGAAAAGGCTTTTAAAATTGTACAATACTTTGAATACAACCCCAAAGCGGGTGATCTTATTGTGATCATTCCGTCCCTTTTTAAGTTGTTTTCTCAATTGATGCGCATTCATTTCTTGCCTAATAAAAGTCGAGAAGCCATTGCTAGTGCAGTTGGTGTGCATCCTTTTGTGGCCGGCGAACTGCTCAGTGCCCGACAAAACTATGACCCCAGAAAAATCGCAGCCATTATTGCGCTCCTACACGACTACGATCTCAAAGCCAAAGGCGTTGGCAACAGCTCCATGGATCAGGGTGAATTACTCAAAGAAATGGTTTTTCAAATTCTTTATACATGAGTGTATTTTTTGCCCCTGATTTTGAGCAACACCTGACACATTTTCAACTCAATGAAGATGAATCGAAGCACTGTGTCAAAGTACTCAGAATGCAAGTGGGTGCTGAAATTCGTCTGATCAATGGTCGAGGTCTAGAAGCCATATGTCAAATCCAAGATGCGCAACCTAAGCGCGTATTACTTGCTGTTTTTCAAACCATCGAACACCCCAAAACACCTGAATTGCATATTGCAATGGCGCCCACAAAAAACATGGATCGCATTGAGTGGTTTTTAGAAAAAGCTACCGAAATAGGCCTGAGTAAACTGAGTTTTTTAAGTTGTGATCACAATGAACGCAAGCACATTAACCTAGAGCGTTTACACAAAATTGCAATAGCAGCCATGAAGCAGTCTAAACGCTTTTATTTGCCTGAAATTACTGATCTTAAAGCATTTAATCATTTTGTTCATGCAAACCCCAATGGATATATTGGTCATTGTTATGAGGGGCCAAAGCAAGACATGCATCAGCTTCAGGATACAGCTGTATTTTTGATTGGACCAGAAGGCGATTTTTCAGTTGCAGAAGTAGAATTGGCGCAAAAACATGGTTACCAGGCCGTTCACATGAATGATTTTCGTTTAAGAACTGAAACCGCAGCGCTTTTAGCGGTAGCCAATTTGGCTCAACTCAATTCATAACGATACACCCCAAAAGTTGCTTCGTGCTTTTCGTCAATGGCTTGTTCGAATAAACAGGTTTTTTGGTAGTGCTGCTCCTCAAAATTTGGGAAGAAGGTATCAGCGCCATAAGTTTTGTCAATGTGCGTCAAGAACATTTCCTTGACCAAGCCAGACTCAAGTGCTAATTTGTAAATTTCAGCTCCTCCAATGATAAATGCTTTCTGATCTGGGGCAAGCTCAAGTGCTGCCATGCAGTTTTCAAAAGAATCAAATACCAAGCAATCTGGGGCCTCGAAGTCTTTTTTTCTGCTTAAAACAACATTGGTGCGGCCAGCAAGTGGGCGGTATTTTTCTGGTATTGAGTCGTAGTTTTTACGGCCCATAATGACGACATGCCCTTTGGTCGTGTCTTTGAAAAAACGCATGTCGGAGGGTAAATTCCACATGAGGTCGTTGTTTTTACCGATGCCGTTTTCTGCATCTAGGGCAGCAATGAGTGAAAGGCTGTCGATCATATGGCAACAGCTGCTTTGATGTGCGGATGCGGATCGTAGTTGAGCAGTTCGAAATCTTCGTATTTGAAATCGAAAAGATTAGTGATTTCAGGGTTCATGCGCATGGTGGGTAGTGCTCTGAAATCGCGGGTCAGTTGAAGTTGCGCCTGCTCGATGTGATTGCTGTAAAGGTGCGCATCACCTAAAGTATGTACAAATTCTCCGGGTTGAAGGCCACAAACCTGAGCCATCATCATGGTTAATAAGGCGTATGAAGCAATATTAAACGGCACGCCTAAAAAAGTATCGGCACTGCGTTGGTAAAGTTGACAACTCAGTTTGCCCTCGGCCACATAGAATTGGAAGAAAGCATGGCACGGCGGAAGCGCCATTTGGTCAACCAAGCCTACATTCCAGGCAGAGACAATCATGCGTCTGGAATCAGGGTTGTTTTTGATCTGATCGACGACTTGCGTAATTTGATCGATTTGACGACCATCTGGAGCTGGCCAACTGCGCCATTGCGAACCATAAACTGGCCCTAATTCTCCGTTTTCATCGGCCCATTCGTCCCAGATGCTCACGCCATTTTCTTTGAGGTAGGCAATGTTTGTTTCACCTTTCAGGAACCATAAAAGTTCGTGAATGATAGACCTCAAGTGTAATTTTTTGGTGGTGATACAAGGGAAACCTTCAGCAAGATCAAAGCGCATTTGGTAGCCAAAAACAGAAATAGTACCCGTTCCGGTGCGGTCTTCTTTTTTGACGCCGTTGTCTAAAATATGCTGCAAAAGGTCGTGGTATTGTTTCATGTTGGTCTGTAAAATTTACGCACTACGAAAATAGTAATTATTTTAGCCC
>JBILTD010000228.1:0-2740 GCA_044371695.1 Crocinitomicaceae bacterium
AATTTGAGCAAGTTCATCATCTGACATTACAATATCATAATTTGCCTTGCCGTTGTTGGCACCCGAAGCATTCTGTGAAGGTGCCGCATATTGGTAGCCATTAATTAGTTTGTTTGGTTTGGCCTTTTTAGAAGAAGTTGCGGGTTGTTTATTCCCTGATGGCTTTTCTAAAGCTTCAAGCATGGTAATTATCGTAACATCCACATTAGCGTTGTTAGTAGAATCCATGAAAAGTTGGAATGGTGTGTTTCCACCCTGAACATCAGAACCCATTTCAATAAAAGTGCGATATGGTTCTTTGAAGAAATTATCAGGTTGATTAATCCATTGCTCAGCATCTTCACCTGTACTACGAGCATAAAGTTTCTCGCGGGCGATAGAATCGCGCACCCAGTATACAAATTGGCGGTACTCGTTGTTCGAAATTTCGGTAGCGTCCATGTAAAAGGCAGGTACAGATACGGTGCGTTTGCGCGCCGTGTGGAAGCCCATAATGTCTTCATCATCTTCACCTGCTTGGTATGCTCCAGATGGAACATAAACCATACCCTGCGGCATCTTGCCAGGGCCTAATACGTCCGGATACCAGGTGTCTCTACCACTCACACCTACTAAATTTCCTTCGATGTCGCTACAAGCGTACATGAAGCTAAGAACAAATAGAAAACTAAATAACTTTTTCATTCGTTTGTTTTTGGTTCTAACCTAATCCCAATTTAACTTGCTACAGGTATAACTTCGGGTATAACGTAAGAACAATATAAATGGTTACACTTTTTTCCCCTATAACCAACGAGGATGTCTTGCTTTCGTCTTTGGAGGCGGCGGCAACTGATAACAATATTTAACAAACATTTCATGAGATCCTCTTGAAATACTTGCTAACTTATTAATATTGATGTCATATGAATAACCGACATTAAAATTAGTTCTGTCGGTAGTTAAAACTTGATAACCAGCCATAATAGCTACTGCATCTGAAGTTCTGAAGGTGAGACCGCCATAAGCAGGGTTACCACCAAGTTCCATCATGTATCTGGCATTAATGTCCATTGAAAACTTAATCAAATCAGTACGGACCAAACTTTGAATGTCAATATTGTTTCCCGTTCCAAATACATCCTTTAAAACATAGCCACCCATAATGTAGTAGTGACGAGCGGTTTGGAATGATAATGCAGGCGTATTAGGGTCAACTTTGAGATCTGACTCGGAAAGGTGGGTAGATGACAAGCCAACGTAGTAATTTTTCGCTTGAAAATATAAACCAAAGTTGGCGTCTATAGATGTTGCAGAAAAACCTGAAGGGATTGACGGATCTTGTGCCGCAGGCAAACCATTTGGTGTTACCCAAACAGGATCTATACCATAATTCATAAAACCAATACCAACACCAATGCCAAGTACACCCACTCTACCGATTTGCAGCGGATACGAGTAGTTAACTAACATCGTGTTTTGACGAGCAAAACCAATAGCATCGTGGTAGAAATTCACGCCGATACCACCTGGAAAAAATCTTGTAAGATTACCTTCTACATTGAGAATTGCAGAATTTGGTGCGCCATTTACTTTGTCCCATTGATTGCGATAAATAGAGGTCGCACAAAAACCATTGTACATATCAATTCCTGTTTTACCAGGATTAAGGCTCATTTTGTCAAACATGAAGTGTGTGACTAGCTTATCTTGCTGTGCGTAAGATGCAAATAGCAAAATGGAAAAAGCAGCAGTTAATAGTCTGTTATTCAATAGCATAAGCTTGGTTTAGCAAGTAAATAACCGGCGTATTTTCATAGAACACGTCAGTTTAAGGTGCTAAAGTAAGGAATTATTACTGAAAATAAAAAGCTTTTTCTTGTAAAAAGCATCAACCTAATTTCTGATAAGTCTTCCACCAAAGATCGGGCAATTCATTTTTCATAGCTGCCTCATAGTCCTCTTTATCGCACGGAACCATATGATGTCTTTCGTATTTAGAACCACTTTGCGGCGGATATGGAACTTCCATCCACCACCTTGCTGATTTATTGCTTTTATAGAAAATAAGAGTTCTATTTACCTCTTCCATAAATACACTGAACTTTGTGTAATCTGTTTTTGATCCAAATGGAAAATCAGCTACCCGAGCAAAATATCCTTGCAAAAAGTACCAAATCCCTTCAGCCAATAAGGAAGTACCAAGTGGTTGAACTTCTTGTTCATTGAAAAACCCAATACAACTCACTTTATCTGAGATGCCCGCATATTTAGTGATTTGGCAGAATTGAGCAGCTGTAAAGCCGTTTGGTGCGCCAACTTGTGATCCTAAATCTGAAGCTTTGATAGCTTGCAAATCAACACTGATGATATCGGCGTTTCTAAGGTGTGGTTCAGCCTTTCGGAAGTCTTGATTGAATTCTCCTAAACGACAAATATCAAAGAATAACTTTTCGAATAATTCGTGAGCTGCAGCACCGGCAAAGGGTTGCTGAAAGCCAACAGCAGCATGATTAAATAAATAACAAGGTCTTCTTGTAACTATGTGACTTAGAAAATTACTTGAATCTAGCGCAGCTTCTGGCTCTCCTATATCGAGACCTCTGTCTATGGAGCAAGTATTGACTAATTGTTCTAGTTGTTCGTATCCTAAATATAGCGCCATGGTGAGATCCTGGCTACCACCAATAATAATTGGAATTATATGATGTTTGACCAATTCTGCCACCACACTTGCCACTGCAAAATAAGTATCTTCAAT
>JBILTD010000003.1:0-25310 GCA_044371695.1 Crocinitomicaceae bacterium
TCAGAAAGGTTTGCTCCGTGAAGATCAAGGTGGTTATCGCTTTTTGTTCTCTCCACTCTTGAAATTCAATAAAATTGGTCCGTTTTATCAGTACTATACTGGTGATCTTCCTCCACGAATTATAAAGGGGCATGAAAACCAAGTTTTGTGGAAGCACAAAGGGACCAACTACTACTTTCGAATTGAGCGCATGACGCGCTACGAGATTTTTGGTAGCCTACGCGTTCCGGTAAGAAGCTTGCTCAGGAGAAATAAATTACTCTAAACGTTTGCCAAGATAAATTCTTCTTGGTGCTGCTCAATGTAATTCAAAATTTCAAGTACTTCATCTAGTTCTGAAGTCGTGACCAATTTGGTGCGGTAATCTTTGAAGTGAGAAATGCCTTTGAAGTAATTGGTATAGTGTCTTTTCATTTCGGTAATACCAAGCTTCGGCCCCTTCCATTTGATACTCATGAGCAAATGCTCTCGGCAAGCAATGACGCGTTCGGCAACAGTTGGGCCCTCTAGTTTGGTGCCCGTTTGGATATAATGTTTGATTTCTCTGAATACCCAAGGGTAACCAATGGATGCACGACCAATCATCACGCCGTCAACACCATAACGATTTTTGTATTCAACTGCTTTTTCTGGGCTATCAATATCGCCATTGCCAAATACGGGAATCCGCATACGAGGGTTGTTTTTGACCTCAGCAATTAAAGTCCAGTCAGCATCTCCTTTATACATTTGCTTTCTGGTACGACCATGTATGGAGATGGCTTCAATGCCGATATCTTGTAGTCTTTCAGCTGCTTCAACCACATTTTTGGTGTCGTCATCCCAACCTAAACGGGTTTTTACCGTTACGGGTAAAGAGGTGGCTTTTACAATTTCTGCTGTTAGGCGCACCATTTTGGGAATATCTTGAAGTAAGCCAGCACCCGCTCCTTTACACGTTACTTTTTTAACGGGGCAACCATAATTGATGTCGATGAGGTCTGGATTGACCGCCTCTATAATTTGAGCCGATTGCACCATGCTCTCGGTTTCTGAACCAAAAATTTGGATACCGATTGGTCTTTCATATTCAAAAATATCGAGCTTTTGGCGGCTTTTGGCGGCATCTCTAATGAGACCTTCTGATGAAATAAACTCGGTGTACATGAGGTCCGCACCGTATTGTTTGCACAGCGCGCGGAACGGAGGGTCACTGACGTCTTCCATCGGTGCCAAGAGCAAAGGAAACTCGCCCAATTCGATATTTCTGATTTTTACCATGAAATTATTGGCCCATGATTTTGAGATACTCTTTAAGTTTTTGCTCGTTACTTAAGCGCAGTACCATGAGTTTATCTCCAGATTCAACAACGATATAGTCTTGTAAGCCATCGAGCAGCACGGTTTTATTTGATGGCACATTCACCAAACAATTGGCAGAATCAAAAGCATAAATTTGACCACCAATGAGTGAGTTTTGCTGTTCATCTTTTTGAAGATGTGTGGTGAGGCTTCCCCAAGTACCGAGGTCGCTCCAGTCAAAATCGGCAAGAACAACACTGACGTTAGTTGCTTTTTCCATCACTGAAAAGTCAATAGAAATATCAGGACAAGCACCGAAAGCAGCTTTCAAAAATTCTGTTTCTCGCGCTGTACCATATACCTGCTGGTCTTGTGTGAAAATTTGATAAATATCGTTCTGATGAGCTTCGAGTGCTGCTAAAATAACCGCTGATTTCCAAACGAAAATGCCCGCATTCCAATAAAAGGTGCCAGCTTCCAAAAAACTTTGGGCCGTAGCGAGGTCAGGTTTTTCTCTGAATTGAAGTACTGGACACGCACTTCCTTTAACAGCGGTTTCCGTTTTTGCAAATTCAATGTAGCCATAGCCAGTGTCTGGGCGGCTAGGTTCAATGCCTAAAGTGACTAACTGGCCATCTTGAGCAGTTTGCCATGCAACATCGATGATTTCTTCAAAGCGTTTTTCATTGATGATCAGATGATCGGCCGGAGAAATGAGGAGTGTTGCGTTAGGGTCAAGGGCATGAATTTTGGCTGCTGCGTAGGCAATGCATGGAGCTGTATTTTTGCGCTCGGGTTCGCAGAGTACTTGACTTGCAGTTAGCTCAGGAAGTTGGTCTAATACCAATTGCTCATAAGAACTATTGGTAAGAATAAAAATATTTTCGGTTGGGATGAAGCGGTTGAGCCTTTCGAACGTAAGTCTGAGTAAGGACTTGCCAATACCGAGGACATCTAAAAATTGTTTCGGATTTTCGGGGGTAGACATTGGCCAAAATCGGCTTCCAACTCCGCCAGCCATGATAAGGCCGTATGTATTATTTTGTGTCATGAGCAATAGGTGTAACGGCGGCTAAAGCGTGCACGAGGTACTGCTTGTTGCTGCCAATTTCAGTGCAAAGATAACGAGTTCTGCGCAGTTGCCCTTTTTTAAAACGCTTCTGGTTCAATAAAAATTCAGCATGCAGGGGCAAGGATTCTAAAGTATGCGCGCTTTGGTGATCATAAGCTTTCAAGGCTCTGCTCAAATGGAGGTCTGTGCCAGATGAGGCCTTGAGGCGAGTCCAGCTTTTCCAAAGTACTTTTTGCAACTCAGGAGGTAGGGCTTCACTTTCTAAAATAGGCAGTAAGCGCTCACGGAAAGCAGCTTTCCATTCTTCGCCGTGTGCTGCAACCTTCCAACCATATTGACGATAGGTGTCTAGGTGTGCAAGTTCGTGCAAGGATGTGATCAAAAAACTATATTGATTGAGGTCTCCGTTGACGGTAATAACGGGTTTTTTTTGAAGAGGGCTAGTGCGGAAGTCGCCGAGTTTTGTTTTTCGGCCTGGCACAATTTTAAACTGAATATTGGCGTTTAAAATGCAGTCTGCCAAGTATGGAGCAAAATGCGCCGGCACGAACCTCGAAAGTGTGTCTATAAAATGCTGACGCTTTTCATTCATTGAACAAAGATAAAATTGATTTGGCTTTGCTCGTTATGGAAGTAATAATGTTTAATTTAGCCTAGTGAAATTCTTACAACAATTAGGTCGATATTTACTAATGCTTCGCGTGGTTTTTACCAAGCCCGATAGTTGGCGTTTTTATTTCCAAAGAAGTCTGACCGAAATTGAACTAATTGGCATTAATTCCTTGCCAATAGTAGCCTTGATGTCAACTTTTATGGGAGCAGTCATTGCTTTGCAAACCGCTTCAAGTATGGAAAGCCCTTTACTGCCAGATTACACCGTAGGTTTTATTACCCAATCGAGTACTATTTTAGAATTTTCACCGACCATCATTTCCTTGATTTTAGCAGGAAAGGTTGGTTCAAATGTCGCTTCTGAGATTGGCACCATGCGCGTTACTGAACAAATTGACGCTTACGAAATCATGGGTGTCAATTCTTTGAATTTTTTGGTGCTTCCCAAAATTACAGCTGCGCTCGTTTTCTTTCCGGTGCTCATTATTTTTTCAATGGCCTTGTCGATGCTCGGTGGTTGGTTGGCTTTATTAGTTTCGGACCTCACCACTACAGAAATTTATATTCTTGGTATTCGTGCATTCTTCAATCCCTTTCATATTACTTACGCCTTGACCAAGACACTCGTTTTTGGCTTTCTTATTGTCAGTATTTCTTCATTTTATGGATACTATGTGAAAGGCGGCTCGCTCGATGTTGGTCGTTCCTCGACACAAGCAGTGGTCAGTAGTAGTATTGCCATTTTGATTTCCAATTTTATCCTTACCCAATTGATGTTGTTGTCATGATAGAAGTCAAAGGATTATCCAAAAGCTTTAATGGTCAGCAAGTTTTGTTTGACATCAACCATCGTTTTGAAAATGGAAAGGTCAACCTGATTATTGGTCAGTCTGGTCAAGGAAAATCAGTTTTAGCGAAGTGCATAGTTGGGCTCTACGAGGCCGATGCGGGTGAAATTTTGTTTGATCAGCGCAACTTTTCTTCAATGGATCGCGAACAACGCAGCGACATCAGACAAGAAATTGGTATGCTCTTTCAGGGATCCGCCTTATTTGATTCTTTAACAGTTGAAGAGAACATCATGTTTCCGTTGCAAATGTTTACCAAAATGACCAAAGCGGAAATCCAAGAGCGCTGCGATTTTTGTCTAGAACGTGTCAATTTAGCAGGTCGAAATAAATTGTTTCCTTCAGAGTGTAGTGGTGGAATGCAAAAAAGAGTAGGTATCGCAAGGGCTATTTCCATGAATCCGAAGTACTTATTTTGCGACGAACCCAATTCAGGCCTAGACCCAAAAACTTCTATCGTCATTGATAAACTCATTAAGGACATCACCCAGGAATACAACATGACAACGGTGGTCATTACCCATGACATGAATTCAGTTATGGAAATCGGAGACAGCGTGTTGTATATTCACCAGGGTAAAAAATGGTGGGAAGGCGATAAAAACAGCATCATTACTGACAACAACCCTGAAGTTGAGGCTTTTGTCTACGCATCTTCCTTCATGAAAGAGATCCGCGGACAAATGCAGCAAAAAAGAAGACAATGAGTCTAATTTTTTAGTTGTTGCTTGCAAATAATTAATTCTTTCTTATCTTTGCAACCCCAAAGGGACTTGCGCAAACGGCTCAAGTAAATATATAAAATTGCGGATGTGGTGAAATTGGTAGACACGCCAGACTTAGGATCTGGTGCCGAGAGGTGTGCGGGTTCGAGTCCCTCCATCCGCACTAAGGTCTCGTTGGCTCAACGAGGCCTTTTTTTTTAAATAATAGGCAAAAAATTCATTCATGAAAATTACACGTCAAGAAATCGATGCCCAAAATGGCGTTTTAAAAGTGGAAATTGCTGCTGCAGATTACCAAAATAAGGTAAAAGCCGCACTTGATAAATATCGCAAAACTGCGAAAATCCCAGGTTTCAGACCAGGTCATGTACCAGCGGGTCTTATTCAAAAGCAATTCGGTAAATCTGTATTAGCCGAAGAATTGAATAAAATTACCAACGATGCACTTTATCGTTTCATCATTGACGAAAAACTTGACATCCTTGGTAACCCATTGCCAATTGAAAACGGTGTCGAAGGTAATTTTGATCAACCTGAAAACTTTACGTTTAGCTATGAAATTGGCTACAGCCCTTCTTTTGAATTGCCAATTACAGCAAAAACTAAAGTTGATTACGCTACTGTAAAAATTGACAAAGACCTCATTACCAAACAAGTAGAAGATCTTCGTCGTCGTTATGGCAAACTCATTTCGTCTGAGGCGGTTAGTGCCAAAGATATGGTTATGGGTAAATTTGAAGAATTAGAGGGTTCTGAAGTGAAGGCAGATGGCATTAGCCACTCCACAACTATTTCTATGGAATTCTTAGAAAATAAAGCAGCCATTAAATTACTCACTGGCAAAAAAATCAATGAGTCTTTTGAGCTCGATCCAAAAGATGTTTCAAAAGGCCCAGAAGATGCAGCGGCAATGCTTGGCATTAGCCCGGAAGCTTACGCTGAACTCAATTCTAAATTCCAGTTTACTGTCAATGACGTAAAACGTATGGAGTTGTCTGAGCTCAATGAAGAGTTCTTCCAAAAATTATTTGGCGACGAAGTCAAAACTGAAGCCGAAATGAATAAGCGCATTGAAGCAGACCTCGCTCGCATGTTTGAGGAAGATTCAGACCGCTTGTTTACGCGCAAGGTTTATGACATGCTTCTTGAAAAGACGACCATGAACTTCCCTGAAGCTTTCTTGAAGCGTTGGATCAAAACTTCAGCTGAAAAGCCAATCACCGACGAAGAAATCGAAAAAGAGTTTGCAGCTTACTTACTTTCATTAAAGTGGCAACTCATTCAAACCAAAATCTTCAAAGAAAACAATATTCAGCTCACCAATGAAGAGGTATTAGACTTTACTAAAAACTTGGTGATCGGGAACTATGCACAATACGGTTTGCCTGCTCCTGAAGAGGCTGAGTTACTCGAAACTGCTCAACGTTTGTTGCAAAACAAAGAGCAAGCAAATGGCATCTATGACCGCTTGGCAGAAAGAAAACTCACTGACTACTTCAAAAGTGCTGTGAGCATGACCAAGAAAGAAATGAAATACGACGATTTCGTCGCACAAGCACAAGCTTAAGCGACATCCCAATCTAGCACCTGCAGGTGTTGATTTTGAGCCTTGGCTCCATAGTATAATTGCATACTACGGACCAAGGCTTTTATATTTTCGGTCTTCATGCTTCGGTTAGGGCTAAGCGCGATAATTTCTCGGGCTGGTGCTGCAGAAAGGTCTGCTAACTTTTTGATACCAAGGCGTTGTTCTTCTTTTATTCTAAAATAACCTGGAATTAATGTATAACCACCTTGTTGCTCAACCATTTCTAAAAGCAAGGGTAAATTTCCTCCTTCGTAATCCCAGTCTTCTTTATGATCTTGGGCATTGAGCTGACAAAAATGCAGCATTTGGGTGCGCAAACAATTCCCTTGACTGAGTAACCACGGATGCATTTTTTGAATGGTGTCGAGTTGAATGGTCGGTTCGGGGTGCTGTGGACAATAAATCAAGATTTCTTCTAAAAACAAAGGTGTGGTCTGAATTCTTGGGTCATGAAACGGCCCAGCAATAATAGCGAGGTCCAGTTCCTTTTTTTCGAGGGCTTCTATTGCCTCAGTTGTTTTGAGTTCTTTAATTTTCAAACGCACATTGCTCAGCTCTTTAACCCACGTTGAAAACAAATCAGGCAACAGATAGGTGGCAATGGTAGGAATGACACCAATTCGAATTTCTTCTTTGACATTTCCTTTGAGTTGGTCAGATAAGTATTTGATTTTTTCAGTTTCAGCTAATATTTCCCTGATGATAGGTAGTAAACGTTTCCCCGCAGGGGTCAGCTGCAGGGGTTGGGCATCCCTATCAAAAATGGCATAACCCAATGATTCTTCGGCTTTTTTAATTTGCATCGAAAGTGTGGGTTGCGTTACAAAGCAGCGTTCGCTGGCGCGCTGAAATTGCAATTCTTCGCTCAGGATAACGATGTAGGTCATTTGCTGCAAAGAGATCATCTGATAGAAATTAAAAGTGTATAAATAAAATCTATACAAATATAAAACAAATCGAAAATCAATATAAGTTCTTTACACCTAACTTTGTCTTGTAAAAGTTAAAGCTGCTTTGCATTAAATTCATGATTTAACAACTTATTCAGCCTAACTTTGTTCCAATAGTAATAACCAATAAATAAATAAACATGTCAACATTAGTAGGAAAAAAATTTCCAGACATTAGCGTAAAAGCCATTGACGAAATGGGCGATACATTCAGCATCAATGTATTGAAACAAGCAACAGACAACAACAAAAAAGTAGTTTTATTTTGGTATCCAAAAGACTTCACATTTGTTTGTCCTACAGAAATTCATGCTTTCCAAGAAGCTGCAGCAGAATTTGAAAAAAGAAACACAATCGTTATCGGTGCTTCATGTGACACTGCCGAAGTACATTTTGCATGGTTAAATACAGCCAAAGACAATGGTGGTATCGAAGGTGTTCGTTTCCCATTAATTGCTGATTCTACTCGCTTATTAGCTCAAGAACTTGGCATCCTTGATTACGACATGTTTGACGAAGACAACATGGCCGGAGACAACGTACCTTACCGCGCTACTTATTTACTTGACGAAACCGGAATGGTATTTCATGAGTCAGTAAACCATTTCCCTGTAGGAAGAAATGTACACGAGTATATCCGTTTGATCGATGCTTTTGCACACGTTCAAAAACACGGTGAAGTTTGTCCTGCAAACTGGGAAGAAGGAAAAGATGCTATGAATGCTACACGTAACGGCGTTGCAGATTATTTAAGCAAACACTAATAACTATGTTTAGCGAATTGAACTCAGATAGCCTAGATCAATTACTAGGAGCAAATGCAAAGGTGATGGTCCAATATGGTGCCGGATGGTGCGGAAATTGCAAAATCACCAAGCCCAAATTCAAACGTTTGGCAGAAACGCATCCAGACATTGAATTTGTCTATGTCGATGCTGAGTTGTATCCCAATTCTCGCAAATTTGCCAATGTCAGTAACTTGCCAACCTTCGCATCTTTTGAAGGTGGTCAGCTCAAGGCAGAGGCACAAGGAAATAAAATAGAAACGATTCAAGAAGTACTCGATGCGCTTACCAGTCATTAAACATATCGTTGAATTCATCGAACAGAACGATGAAGATTACATCAATGAAACCATGGAAACCCTTGAAAATCTCATTGAGGCTCCGGGTATCAAAGATGAAGAACTCGATGTGATCGGCGAGCTGCTCTCCAATTTTTCAGGAGCTATTGAAGTACATCGTGAAATCCAAAAAGGAATTCCTAAAAAGGAAGCCCTCAACGGATTCATGAAAAGAGTCACTGGATCTATTAACTAATAAAAAACCACCTTCGGGTGGTTTTTTTATGCCTATCTTTGCGGCATGTCTGACTTACTGAGTAAACTAGAAGCCATTCATTTTCGCTTCATTGAAGTGGGTAAAATGATTACCGATCCCGATATCATTTCGGACATGAATCGGTATGTCAAACTCAACAAAGAATACAGAGACCTTGAAGTTCTTGACCAAGCTTATTCCAAATACAGTTTAGTCTTAGGAAATCTTAAAAGTGCCAAAGCGCTTTTAGAAGAAGAGCAAGATCCGGAAATGCGAGAAATGGCCAAGCTTGAGATCGATGAACTCGAGCATCAACGTCCTGTCCTAGAGGAAGAAATCAAATTGCTTCTGATCCCAAAAGATCCTGAAGACGACAAAAATGCCATCTTAGAATTACGTGCCGGAACCGGTGGCGACGAAGCTTGTATTTTTGTAGAAGATGTCTTTCGCATGTACACCATGTATTTCAAAAATATGGGCTGGAATTACGAAGTCATTAACTCTTCAGAAGGATCTGTTAAAGGCTACAAAGAAATTGCAATGGAAATTACTGGCGCAGGCATTTACGGTTCTTTAAAATTTGAATCGGGCGTGCATCGCGTTCAACGCGTTCCTGAAACAGAATCACAGGGTAGGGTACACACTTCTGCCATTACAGTTGCTGTTTTGCCGGAAGCAGAAGAAGTTGATTTCGAACTCGACATGAACGATGTGCGCAAAGATACCTTTAGGGCATCCGGAGCAGGTGGTCAGCACATTAACAAAACTGAATCAGCCATTCGCCTCACGCACATCCCAACAGGTACAGTCGTAGAGTGCCAGGATGGACGCTCTCAGCACAAAAACCTAGAAAAAGCCATTTCGGTTTTGCGTTCACGACTCTATCAAATAGAACTAGACCGCGTTCACAACGAACGCGCAGCGCAAAGAAAGACGCTCGTTTCAACCGGAGACCGCTCCGCAAAAATCAGAACTTATAACTACCCACAAGGCCGCATTACCGACCACCGTATCAACAAAACCATGTATAACCTTGGTGTTTTTATGAATGGCGATATTCAAGAAATGCTTGAAGCGCTCAAAATGGCCGAGAATGCAGAAAAACTCAAAGGAGAAACCGCATGACAAAAGCTGAATTAATCGCGCAAATCAAACTTAAATCATCGTTTTTATGCGTTGGGCTCGATCCAGATTTAAGTAAAATGCCACCACATCTTCTAGAAGGTCCAGACCCTTTATTTGAATTTTGTAAAGCAATCATCGATGCCACACATCCATATGCGGTGGCTTTCAAACCAAATACGGCATTTTTTGAATGCCACGGAGCAGCTGGTTGGGAAGCACTCCAAAAAACAATTGCCTACATCCCAAAAGAATGTATGGTCATTGCCGATGCCAAGCGCGGTGATATCGGAAACACTTCTAGCTATTATGCAAAAACCTTTTTTGAACACATGAATGCCGATGCGGTAACGGTAGCACCTTACATGGGTTCAGATTCTGTTTTGCCTTTTCTAGCTTTTGAAAATAAGTGGGTGGTTTTATTGGCACTTACTTCTAATGAAGGCGCTAAAGATTTCCAGTTGGCGCCTGAAAACAGCGTTCCGTTATTCGAGCAAGTACTCAGAAAATCAGCAGCTTGGGGTAGCTCAGAGCAGTTAATGTATGTTGTAGGTGCAACTCGTGCTGAAGATATTGCTAAAGTAAGAGCACTTGTGCCTGATTATTTCTTTCTGGTTCCTGGTGTAGGCGCTCAAGGTGGAGACCTCGATGCTGTCGTGAAATACGGCGCAAATTCAGAATTAGGGCTTCTTGTGAATTCGTCACGTGCTATTATCTATGCCTCTAAAGGTGAAGATTTCGCACTTGCCGCAAAAAAAGAAGCGCTGAATATACAAAACCAAATGGCCGTGCATATTCAGCGCCTCGCGTTGTAATTTGTACTTATCTTGTAGCTAGATCTGCGTTTTGTTCAGTTTGTTGAACGCTTCCGTAGGCATCACAGCTCGCTTTACGACCCGCGCCGCATGAAGCTAAGAACAATACAGCAAAAAGTGCTGCTAGGATAAAAGTTGATTTTGATTTCATGGTGCTTGTTTTGTTGTTGTTGACTCCTTTAACGGAAGTGATTTTACAAAGTTACAATTTTTACAAAATTAGATCGTTTTAAGTTGTTAAATGAGCCTGCAGTTTCGAATTTTCTGGACATTTTTAATTGGCGTTCAATTCATTGTTCAGGCACAGCAGACTTTTCATTTTCCTGAAGATTTTCCATCAGACTTAAAAAAGCTTTGTCAGCGCTACAATAAGCAGGTTCAGCCTCAAAATTGGCCAATCTTGCAAAACCAAATGCAGTTAGATGCATATGGTATAGGTTATTTTTTGTTTGAATCAAGTATCGCTCAGCACAACGATTCTCTATTTGAAATAAATTTTGAAGCTGGCCCCCGCTTTGATTTCATAGAACTTATATGCAACCAAAATACGCAGACCTTAAAGCCCTCCGCATTTAAGTCCTTAGTAAAGGACAGTTTAGCTACTTATCTCGATCATGGTTATCCTTTTGTGAAGCTGACGCTTGAATCGATTTCTGCTAGCGAACCTCGGTTTAAATTACAAATAGATAAAGGCCCTCGAATTCTGTTTGGTGAGCTAGTTGTTAAGCCAGAAGGAATCATTCAAGCAAAGGTGCTCGGGCAATTGTTACAAATAGAAGCGGGCAAAGAATTTTCAATTCATCAACTAGAGCAAATTCGAAGTAAACTGAAATTACAACCCGGAATCAAATTACTCAGAGATCCGGAATGGTTGGTACAAGAAGACCGTGCAAGTGTTTTTATTTATTTAGAGCGTGTTAAAACGAGTTCTGCAACTGGTATGGTCGGTTTACAGCCTAATCCACTCACACAAAAAAATGCGTTAGTCGGAGAATTGCAGCTCAGTTTGCAAAATGCTTGGCAAAAAAATGAAAAGTTTTCTTTGAATTGGCGCAGCATAGCCCCCCAAGTGCAAATGCTGCAGTCTCAATTATCTTGGCCGTATATTGCAGGTTCGGCCTACGGTTTGCATTCGAGTCTGAAAATGTACAAAAGAGACACCACGTTTTTAGAATTTAAATCACAGCTGGGTTTGCAGTATCAATTACCCAGGGCTTGGCAAATCTTAGGAATTTTTGATTTTTGGCGCTCAAGTAATTTGCAATCAACGCAAGTATCTCAGTTAGCAAACTTCAGAAATGTTTCTTATGGCTTAGGTTTACAAAGAAAAACACTCAACAATCTTTTCAATCCAACGAAGGGGCAAGTTTTTTCCGGGCAATTTCTTGTGGGCACTAAAAAAGTAACACAAGCTCATTTGACCCTGCGTCTTGAAGTACAACAGCAACAATTCATTCCCCTCGCAAAAAGACACACATTGTTATTTCAACAGCAGTTCTGTCATATTGCCTCTGATTCACTTTATCGCAACGAACTCTTTCGATTTGGTGGCTTAGATCGCATGCGTGGCTTTGACGAAGAAGCTTTTTTTGCTTCCACCTACGCATTTGCAGGTCTAGAATATCGTTTTATCCTTGATGAATTTGCCTATGCTGCTGTTTTCACAGATTGGGCGGCTTTTCGTAATCAAACTATTCTAGCCGCACCCTCCTTTGTAAGTGCAATCGGAATTGGTCTTTCACTGGGTTCCGAGAAGGGCAGTTTCAAGCTCAATTATGCCTTAGGATCTTATCTTGGGCAACCTTATCAGCTCAATGCCGGAAAAATTCATTTAGCTTACATTTCTTATTTTTAAGTATGAAAATTATTTTTGCCAGCCAGAATCAAAAGAAAACTGAGGAAATCCGTTCTTTGTTGCCTTCTGGAATTGTTTTGGAAAATCTTCATGATTTACAACTCGAGGAGGATATTCCTGAAAATGAACCGACCATTGAGGGCAACTCAGCATTCAAAGCACAGTGGGTTTTTCAAAAGTTTGGGCTTCCTTGTTTTGCCGACGATACGGGTTTAGAGGTTTTTGCACTGAACGGTGAGCCTGGTGTGCATTCTGCCCGCTATGCCGGTGCTGCGCGATCTGATCAGGCCAATATGGATCTATTGCAATTGAATTTAAAAGATAAAGCAGATCGAAGCGCACAATTTAAAACAGTGATTACATACTGCGATCAAGACCAAGAGTTACAGTTTACAGGCATTGTAAACGGCAGAATTGCTGAAGAGGCAAGGGGTGAGCACGGTTTTGGTTATGACCCTATTTTTGAGCCAGAGGGTCTTGAACGAACCTTTGCAGAGATGGATTTAGCAGAAAAAAATAGCTACAGCCATCGTGCGCGTGCTTTAGCACAATTACTCAGTTTTCTAGAAAAAATGTAAGTTAACTCAGGAAGTCTGAAGCATTAGACTTAATGATGATGGCTACATTTTGAACATCGCCATTAATGGGTGGGCAAAGTTTAGTGATTTTGACTTTTAACTTTTCAATTGCCTTTAATTCTTGATAAATACGTCTACTAATTCGCTGCCCGACATGTTCGATGAGTTTGGAGCGAATAGCCATTTCTTCAGAGACAATTCTATTGATGTCGACGTAATCGACGGTCTGGGTTAAATCATCGGATAGCGCTGCGCTTGTGAAGTCAGTGGTCAGGGAAACATCAACAATGTAATGCCCTCCAATGCGCCCTTCTTCCTCTAAACAGCCATGAAAAGCGTAAAGTT
Organism: Crocinitomicaceae bacterium; assembly: GCA_044371695.1. Classification (GTDB taxonomy): domain Bacteria; phylum Bacteroidota; class Bacteroidia; order Flavobacteriales_D; family Crocinitomicaceae; genus UBA952. Next base: position 13,111 of record JBILTD010000003.1, read on the forward strand.
GAATGCCGTTAACTTCAATTTGCTGCTTCATTGACAATATGTTCAATAGCTTTGATACCGAGTTCCATTCTTGCAAGCACTTCTTCTTTTCCTAAAAAAGATGAAACTTCAAACATGCCAGGGCCTGCGCCAACGCCTGTAATGGTAAGACGATAAGGAAGCAGAACTGCTCCGATTCCGAGTTGTTTGGCTTCGAGGAAGGATTTAAAAGCGTGTTCAATGTTCGCTGCTGAAAAATCTGCGAGCGTACTTATGATTTCTTTCCATTCTTGCATGTAAGCAAAAGTTTCTGCTTTCCATTTTTTGCGAATTGTTTCAGCATCAAAATTATCAGGGCGTTCTATCAGATAGGCACCTTCTGTCAGGATGTCCTGCGCAAAAGTGGCGCGTTCTTTCATGAGGCCACAGATGATAGCTAAGCGCTCTGGTGCAATATTAAGCTCGTTTTGAGCCAAGAGCATTTGTGCCAGTTCTTTATCAGTAAGCGCGCGCAAATACTGTTGTTGGAACCATTTGGTTTTGTTTGGGTCAAATTTAGCACCAGCTTTACTTACGCGTTCAAGTGAAAAGGCCTCGACCAATTCATCAAGCGTAAATAATTCTTGTGTGGTTCCCGGATTCCAGCCAAGAAGGGCCAACATATTGACAAAGGCAGTTGGTAGGTATCCATTTTCGCGGTAGCCAGAATAAAGCTCTCCCTCTGCGGTTGTCCAGTTGGTAGGAAATACAGGGAAACCAAGACGATCACCGTCGCGCTTAGAAAGCTTGCCGTTTCCGTCAGGACGCAATAGCAATGGAAGGTGGGCAAACTCTGGGCAATCCCAACCAAAGGCCTGATAAAGTAAAATATGCAATGGCGCTGAAGGCAACCATTCTTCGCCACGAATGACATGACTGATGGCCATGGTGTGGTCGTCTACAATGTTGGCAAGGTGATAAGTAGGCATACCGTCACTCTTGAAAAGTACCTTGTCATCGAGGTTATTGGTATTGACCACGACCCAACCTCTGATGAGGTCATGAAAACGCACATCTTGATTGCGTGGCATTTTCATACGAATTACATAGGGTTCATTGGCGGCCAACAGTTGCTCAACTTCTGATTTAGGAAGTGTTAAGGAATTGCGCATACTGCTGCGCGTCACGCTGTTGTATTGCCAGTTAGGCATGCCCATGTTTTTGGCTTGGTCACGCATGCGATCAAGGTCTTCGGCAGTATCAAAAGCATAATAAGCTTTGTCTTCAGCAACGAGTTGCTCGGCATAAGGTCTGTACATTTCTTTGCGCTCTGACTGCACATAAGGGCCGTAGTTACCACCTAAGCCAGGGCCTTCAGTGGGCATAATGCCACACCAAGCAAGGGCATCCATGATATATTGTTGTGCTCCGGGTACAAAACGCGTTTGGTCCGTATCTTCTATACGAATTAAAAATGTGCCGTTGTGTTTCTTGGCAAATAGGTAATTGTATAATGCGGTGCGTACACCACCCATGTGTAGTGGGCCTGTAGGTGACGGAGCAAAGCGAACGCGAACTGGAGTTGTTGACATAATATTTAAATAGGTTGCAAAGATAGTAAATTGAAAAAGAATCAAGTAAGGAATTGACCTGAGTCGCGTTTAAAGGCGAAAATAAATTCAAAAAAAATAGGCGCCAGTAGCGCCTATTTTTTTTGAATATTTGATAACGGGGCTTAAATAATTATTTTCTGAGCTTTCCCATTTTGATTCTTTAAAAAGTAGATGCCGCTCGGGAGTTCGCGCGTTGGGATGCGGTGTGATCCTTTTGTAAAAATGAAACTAGCTTGGGCTTGCCCTAGCATGTTTAATAATTCTAGTGACAACGCGCTATCATTTTCAATGTAAATGAAATCTGCATCTTGACCTTTTAGGCGCCACTGATTTGCCTGAATATCTGAGCTGCCGACCCCTCCGTCTAGGTTGATTTTAACGATGTAGTCTAGCACATTTGCGCAAGAGTCGTCATAGATCGCATAATTGACCAAACCTCGTGTGATGTCATCATAGCCATCTAAAATCAAATTTTCGATATAGGTAGAGTCCTGGGAACAAAAACAATTGGCATTGACTTGGAAATTTTTATCTGTTAAGTTCTGAAGGTTGTATGAGGTGTTGTAACACATTGTATTGTTTTCAATAAGCGTAGAATTGGGGCTGTAAGCTAAAACAGCGACACCTACAGTGTTGTCGTTGATGATATTGTTGGTTAATATGCCGTTGTCTCCTAGGCGAACAGCAACATCATTGTTTTCAAAGACACAATTACTGATATTACAGTTGCCTGTGTTATCCATTGCTACACCATTGCCCTGAAATAAACAATTTTGAATGGTGTGTCCGAAAGCTTCGGCAAAAGCAAAATCATTATCAATGAATTGGCAGTTTGTGACCATACCCGGTGAACCTACGATATTGTTGCCATTTCCTTGAAAAAGGCTATTGGAGACACTGATAAAATTGGACCAAGTAAAGGAACAAAAGTTATCGATGAACTGACAATTGTTTGCGGTTAATGAACCGTATAAAATTTGAGCAGCTTGCCCAACGCCATTCTCTTGGAATAAACAGCCGTCATAGACCATGTCTGCATTCAATTGAACGCTATAGTTGTTATTTTTGAATTGGCAATTGGTCCAGTTGTAACTCACACCTGGTTGTGCAATATCGTTGGAAATACCGTACCAGCTTCTTTCCAGTCTAAAGCGATCCAACTGAACATTACCTCCCTGTGATCCTTTGATGCTAATACCCATCCATGTTTGACCTTGAGCCGCTGACGGTTCGTTTGTAGTAAAAGTGATCGGATTGGCATCAGTACCTACGGCTACTAACGTGCCTCGTATTTCCAAATAACGAAAATTTCCGGTATTAAAAGAATAATCTGGTGTTACTTTGACGATTACACCGGGTTCAATAGTAAGTGTTACACCTGGGAAAACGACCATAGAACCAGTCATGAGGTAAGGACTATTGGCAGCTGTCCAGGTTGTGTTTTGGTAAATACCACCTGATACGGTTGTTTGCGCAAAAAGGCCGCTAAATGTTAGGCAGAGAAAAAGGAGAAATGGTATTTTCATAAAGAATTTAGTTTGTTCAATATTCAATTACGAGAACGTAACTGATTAAAAACAAGCACGACTAGAAAAAGTTGCCTTGACAGAATCGTTTTTTGTGATAAAAAATATTTATGTACAAAAAAAGAGGGCAAGCCGCAGGCTTGCCCTCTTCATATTAGTTTCAGTTCAACTTATTCAATGACGAATTCTCTTTGAATTGTTCCGTGAATAGTGTCAACTTTTAAGTAGTAAACACCTGCTTTCAAATCACTTGTGTTGTATTCCAAAACAGGAAGTTTGGTGTTGTTTTCTTGTGTAATAGTTCTTCCTTGGATATCTGTGATTTGGTAAGCAATGATATCTAGTCCGTTTACTTGTGCGTAAAGTTTAGCGCTTGTAGGAACAGGGAAAACAGAGAAATTAACGGCTAATTGCTCTTCTAAGCCCATGTCACATGCTAAATAACTCATGTTAGCAAAGTTGACATGACAAGCAAAATAGACAGAGTCAATATATGGGTTGCGATTGCCTTGAAGTGTGTAAGCATATTCGTGGCGTGCAATCTCGTAGTTGTCAGGTAGGTCATTGAAATGCCATGTTTTCAAAGATTCTTGGCTCTGGTTAGCAGGAAGCTGCCAGTTGTTTCCGGCTTGTCCGTTGTAACAAGTTGCCATGTAGAAAATTGAGCGGGCAGCATTTCCTTTTTGCTCAGGTCTTGGTTCGTAAACCAATTGATTCCCAGAATAACCAACGCGTCCACCGAGGTAGGTAAAGACTACATTGCCGTCAATGTCCATTAAAGGCAAGTTGCTTCGAGGTGTATTGGCTTGTTGAAGATTTGTAGGCCAAAGGTTGTGCTGATCGTTGTATTCTGGTTGTTCTGGATTGTCACATGGGAAAGTTGGCATCCAAGAGTGTGAATAGGTATGCTCACGCGAATAACCTGTAGATGTCCAAGTAAAAGGGTCATTGAAAACTTTGCGTTCACCTGAATAAACACAAACTACATACGATTGCCCGTTTGTGGTATCGCGCACTTCATACTGATTGAGCATGGTTGTGAGGTAGTTGTAATAAGAGATAGAAGTGTGCGGATTGATCAAGGCACTTATGCTAGAAAGAAAGTTTGAAGAACCTGACTGAATACCAGCATAGTAGTTGCCAATTTGTTCACCTTCACTGGTCACATTCCCTGTGGCAGGGTTTGTTGTTTTGTAATTTTGGTATCCAGATGGGCCATTAAAGGCATAAACGGCAAAATGATAATTTGTATTGGCTTCAATATGGCGCGGTGTAAATGCTGTACCAGCTCCTACATAGGCCACTTTTGCATTGCCAATGGCATCTCCTCTTTTGTATGAAGTTCCGTCAATAGGAAGGCCTACTACTGGGCCTCCAGTGCGCCATAAAACAATATAGTTTTCTGTTGCTACTGCAGGATACTCTCCGGCTAAGGTGTATGCTTTTACTACTGGAAAAGTCAAGCTTGCGGGATTTGCAGCGGGTTCAGTAGCTAAGTTATTTGTACCAATTCCATAAAGATTGATGATATACGGATTTTCATCGTTGTCGTCATTGGCAATAGAAAGGGTTGCCAAGCGTGAACCCGGGCCACCTGCTGTGTAATTTAAAGTAACTGTTTGACTGCTGTTTCCACCGACAACAACATTTGCGTTGCAAGAATAGTCTGAAGCATTGGCACCACTCAATGTAGCGCCAGAAACTGTAAGGTTTTGAACACCATAGTTTTCAATAGTGATAGTTGTTGAAGCTGCAGTACCGACCACATAAGTGTCTCCGGTAAGAATGTTAGTACCGTTTATTTTTACATTGATTTCTCTGGCTGGAGCTACGTAAGTAAAAATATCTTGCGTGCTTCTAGGGATAAGCTGGTAATTGGTATTGAACTGTCCCATGAGTCCAATAATGCTAATTGGACCAGATGGAATCGCAGATCCGTCAATATTTGTAGTTCCGTTGATGCGTACATCAAAAGTATTAGAACCATCAAAAATTTGAACAGTGCTGTTTCCTGTGGCAAAGCTACCCGTTTGAACAAAGGTAACGTTGTCAAAACGAACCAACTGACCCTCAAGCGCTTCACCTGCACTTGGAATTGGAATGACTTGAGCAGCAGGCTGAACAACTGCTTGGCCATGATTGGTAAATGAGTTTGTAGGTGATAATTCTAAAAGACCATTGAATTCAAATAGCACCCCAACTGCTGTAATGGAGTCTCCTTTAATGATCGTGTTTAAGTTAGAACCATAGCACGCAATTCCGGCTGTTCCGTCTTGCATATAGCGAATAGGACCTAATTCACTGCCATTTGTAACAACACCAGATACGGTAACTGTTTGGCCGATTCCGAGGTTGCGTACTTGTTCAATCGTTTGTGCAAATAACTGCTGACCTAAGCAGGTTAGTGCAACACTGAGTACTAGTTTTTTCATAGTTAAAATTGAATTGCTAAATTGACATTGAAGCGCAGCCCTTGACCGAACATAACCGTGGCAGATTGCGCATTGAACTGATCGTAGATACCGTTTGCATTGTTAGTGGCATCTGAAATAAAAGAGGTGTTGAGTAAGTTGGTAATTGCAGCACCAAAACTCACTTTTTTGTAGCGGTAACCAGCAAATATATTGATGAGTGAATACGAAGGTATTTTCCAGGAATCACGGCCACCGTTGGCACCTTGCAAAGAAAAAGGATCAAAGTTGGCATAATAACGGTCAAAGAACTGACCTTGCATCTTGATATAGCCGTTTTTGATGGGTTCATAGCGGAGGGCTGCGGCAAGTGCCGTTTGAGCTGCATCGCCAACATGTACACCTTTTGCATCAAAAGTAAATTCTAAAGAATCGTATTGCGGGATAAACACGGTTTTGCTCGAGTTCCAAATCCAGTTTCCGTAAGAGAACATGAATTCAAAAGAGAGTTTAGGCGTAATTTCCCAAGCAATATCGATTTCTTGCCCAACGTGAATGGCATCCATCCCATTGATGTTCACACGAATGAACTCTGTTGGGTCATTAGGGTCAGGCACGGCAACACCATACGGAAATGGTTTGTTTTTCCAGTTGGTGAAATAGGCATTGTAATTGATGCCAAAGTGCTTGTTGGTGTAATGATAGCCTGCTTCAGCCGCATATATAATTTCATTGACGATTTCAGCAAAAAACGAGTTTGTGTTGTTGTCAATCACGTTGGAAAACTGAGGGGTGCGATTGAGATATCCAAGATTACAATAGATGTCTTGAAACTTATCTAGTTTGTAACTAAGACCTGATTTGATGGTAATACCGGGTATGTATTTCCATTCGGTTGCGTAATATTCAAGACCAGCAGAATTGGCATTATAAATTTGACCCTGATAAACGACGGTGTCAAGTGCACCGATGCGCAATACAGTGTCTCCTAGGTCAAGGACTTTGCGTTGAAAATAATCGATGCCTTTGTAGCCATTTACTATGCTAGAAACATTGACAAACCAATTGACTTTTTCACCGCTATGTTCCATTTGACCAAAAACACCTGCATATTGCACGAGGCCATCACGGTCGGCATTGAATGTGTTTTTGGCAATTTTATCGCCAACTCGTTTCATTGGATTCGGATCATTGAAGTTAGCCGTACTCACAAAGTAATCTGCACCTAAAAGATTGGTAATTACTTGGTAGTGGCGACCCTCATAATAGCGGTAGTCAAGACCACCAGAAATAGCTGTTCTCTTGTTGTATTGATAATTAAATTGCCCTAGGTAACCCAGCCAAAAGTGATTGTTCATACTGGCCAATAAAATTTGACTTGCTTTGATTTCGGTGGCTGAATAAAGTGGATCAATGTTTGGCGTGCCAAATAGAGAATTGACGGTGTTTTCAGTGACCATTTGGTCCCAATCGATGTTCATGTTGCTATCGCGCAAAATGGCTGATGAGTTGAAAATACTGGTGCCCCCACCACGGCCAATGGAGAGATAGGCAAGGTTCGAAATATCTAGTTTGTCATTGACAGACCAGAAATCTTTTAATGTAATTTGCGGTTTGTTGTAAAAGTTCTGACGCTCGCTTAGTAACACTTTATTACCCTCTTGATTGGTAATTTGACCCCAATGTTGGTTATAGCGGATGCCGCGGTCATTGAGCAATAACGTAGAGTCAAAGGGAATTCCAAGCTCTTGTGATCTTTCGGCATCCCAATATTGTATGGGTTGGTTAAAAGATCGTTGTCCGTGTTTTTGAGGCGCAGCAAAAGCTGAAAGAGTTATTAAGTGATTATCAAGACGTTTTGAAATTTTTGCATATCCAAAAAAACCTTCAGTAGGTGTGCCGTCTACCCAACCCTGACCTTGTTTGTAGGATCCTGAAAAGGTAAGGCCCCAACCAGATTTAGTCATGCCGGTGTTGTAAGAAAGCGAGCTGCGTAAAAAGTTTCCGGTGGCGTATTCTTGCTTAAATGAGCCACCTTTTTTGGTGCCCACACCTTGTGTGATGATATTGATAGTACCACCAATTGATGGCATGGCAATTTTGGTGGCACCCAAACCTCTTTGCACTTGCATTTGAGCGGTAATGGCGTCAAGTCCGAACCAATTTGACCAGTAAACGGCGCCGTTTTCCATGTCATTGACAGGAACACCATCAATCATGACACCGACGTTACGCTGATCAAAACCACGAACATTGATTCTTGCATCTCCGTCTCCACCTCCTTGTGTAGTCGCATAAACACCTGGGGTTCCGTTTAAAAGCATTGGTAAATCACGGGAAGCCAATTCTTCAGTGATTTTTTTGGTGTCAATTTTAGTAACGGCCACAGGAACATTTTGTCCGCGAACAAGGTTGCCGATAACGCGAATTTCTTTGACTTCCTGTGTTTCGCCAATAATAATGTCTTGAATATATTTTGGCGTATTCAATACGATGTCATAGCGCAACGTATCTTGTAAGGGAAGGGTAAAAACTAACTGATATGAACCATAAGGAACGTTCTTGAATTCATAGAAACCATCCTCGTTAGTGGCCATTCTAGCAAATGCAGTATTACTTTTAAGAAGAGTAATTTTAGCCCCAGGTACGGTAACTTCACCAGGATTCATGGTGGCAGCACCTGAAATGGAACCAACTTGCTGAGCAATGGAAAATTGCACAGATACTGCGCAGAGCAGTAGCAGTAAGAAAGGACGCATTTGTTAGCGAATGATTACTTTGTGTAGCGTTTGTTCTCCTTCGATATTGGTCAAGCGCAAAAAGTAAACACCTTGTAATGTACTGAGGTCCATTTCAAGAATTGCTTGCGTTGCTGCTATGTTGTATTCTTTTACTTGCTGACCAAGAGAAGAAATCACTTGAACTTTGCGCACTTGGTTTTGAGTTTTGATAAAAACGGTTCCGTTGCTTGGGTTCGGATAAATACTTGGCGCTTGCGCTATGGTTTCTTTTACACTGATTGTGTTACATTCACAATTGTGCGATCCTAAAGAAGTCCAGTTGCCATCGAGGATAGGATTTCCGGAAGTACCGTAAAGTGTGTCTCCGTTGGCATCGAGTCTGACAACAACAGGTGGAATGCTGTCCCATTCTAAAAGAGGGTCAAAAAATGAAGGGTTACCTGTTTGCCCTTTAAGAATGGTAGATTTGCGAATTAAGCTGTGATCTTTTGTAAGGAGTACGCCAAGACCTGTACTGTACGGGAATTGACTAGACCAAGCGCCGTCATTGCCAGCAGCAGTACCTGTTTCGTTGGCAGGATTCTCTCCAATTTTACCAAATACATCTACAATGGCAAAACCAGTCACGTTAGTGGCGTTAATTACAGTTGTTGCAGAAGTAGGTAAGGTTCCTTTCCCTAATAGAACTGCATCATTGCCATTCCAATAAAAAGCATTAGAAGCATTGTAGTCAGGGCAGAAAAAACCGTCAGCACGGCCTTGAAGTGAATCCCAAACGGGTGCTTCTTGACCTGTTCCATTCGGATCAAGTTTTTGTAAAACGGCAACAAATACACCTTTAGCAGGAACGGTTCCACTTAATTGAATTGAGTTGGCAACAGTTGCTGTTGTAGCGCCGTTTGAATAGCGACTTACAAAGTATCCTGATAAATCAATGGCGTTGTTAGTAGGGTTGTAAATCTCTAGAGCTTTATTGTTTGACCATCCTTCAACATATTCAGAAATGAATAATTCGTTACAAGTGTTCTGGGCAACCGCGTTTAGAGTAAAAAATGCGAAAATGAAAAGTAATGTTTGCTTCATGATTATTTTGAAATTAATCAACTGACATTCAGCTTTTTGGTATGAATTAACTTTTCATGGTTTCGGCAAACAGATGTGCGTCAAGGAGATCATGAAAAGTCTGAAACAAATTTAAGTAATTTCTCGAAATCAAAAAAATTTAAAAATGAATTCTCTTTTAATAAAAAGTTAAGGCACCTTTCATGCAGGAGGATCAATCTGTGTATCTTAGATGCCAAATTATTTTATATATGAAAAGTTTATTTCTCCTTCTTTTTGTTTACAGTTCCTTCTTTTTGAATACAAAAGCACAGGATTTAAATATCGAACGCATTTGGAAAAACTTTGAATTCTCAGCAAAAGGTACCGGAAGTATTCAGGCGATGAATGATGGCGAACATTATGTGACCATCTCTGAAGATGGTTCTATTGTTTCAAATTTAATTGTAACACAAGGAAAAGATCAACAAAAAATCTTAGTTCCAAAAGAGAAGTTAGTTTGGAACGGTAACGCCATCTCTATAGCTAGCTTTGAATTCAATGCTTCTGAAGATAAGATTTTACTCTGGACAGCACCAAAGGCCATTTACCGAAGAAGTTTTGAGGCATTTTACTTTTTATTCGATATCAAAACTCAAAAATTAGTAGCATTAGACGAAATACATACGCCTCAAACATTAGCTGAATATAGCCCAGATGGCACAAAGGTATCTTACATACATGGCAACGATATTTTTGTCAAGGATTTGAATACGGGAAAGGTTCAAAAAATGACCCAAGACGGCAAGCGCAACAAAATCATTAACGGAACTACTGATTGGGTTTACGAAGAAGAATTTGCCATTACAAAAGCTTATGGATGGTCTCCAGATAGCAAGTATCTGGCATTTCTCAAATTTGACGAACGCGAGGTTCCAGAATTTCAAATGGCGATGTATGGGCAATTGTATCCAGATCAATACACCTATAAATACCCAAAAGCCGGGGAGCAGAATTCTAAAGTTACCCTTCATTTACTTAGTATTGCCAACGGAAAAAGTCAACAAATTAACCTTGGCACTTACGAGTATATTCCAAGGCTTAATTGGTCCAAGTCGGCCAATCAGTTAATTGTTCAAACGATGAATAGACATCAAAATGAATTGAATTATTGGCTCATTGACTGCAGTGGGAAGCAACTTGTTCAAAAGAATATTTATCAAGAAAAATCTGAGACCTATGTCGAGGTAGATGATAATTTAATGCTACTTGCCGATGGGCAGTCATTTTTGCGCTGCAGTGAGCAGTCGGGCTATAATCATATTTACCAGATTGGTTTTGATGGGAAAGCACGTGCGATAACAAGCGGCTCTTGGGATGTAATTGCTTTTTTAGGCATGGATCAAGCAAGTCAAACCCTTTATTTTTCCAGTGCAGAACAAGGAGCGATCTATAAATCGATTTATTCAGTCAAACTAGATGGTTCCAACAAAACGAACCTAACTCCAGACATTGGTTACCACAATGCCGAATTTTTAAATGGCATGAAATATTTCATTCATACCTATTCTACTGCCAACACCCCTCCGGTTAGTGTATTGCGAGCTGCAAATGGTCAAACTATTCGAGTTTTAGAAGACAACTCAGCTTTGTCGGCAAAGATGAAAAATGAGAAACTCAACCCAAGAAACTTTCTTAAGATTCAAACTTCAGAAGTGGAGTTAAATGCCTCTCTTATTTTACCATTGAACTATGACCCGAATAAAAAATACCCTGTATTTGTCAATGTATACGGCGGGCCCGGGCACAACGAAGTACTCGATGCTTGGGATGGCAATGATTACTTTTTTCATCAATTGTTGGCACAGCACGGCTATATGGTTTTGAGTATCGATCCAAGAGGAACGCAATTTAGAGGCGCAGCATTTAAAAAAGCGACATATTTACAATTGGGCAAGCTTGAAATTGAAGATGTACTTGCGGCAACAAAAGTTTTTGCACAGCGCACCGATGTTGATCCAACTCGTTTGGGAATTATGGGTTGGAGTTATGGTGGTTTTATGTCTTCACTGGCCATGACCAAAGGTAATGGTCTGTTTAAAGTTGGCATTGCGGTTGCGCCAGTTACGAATTGGCGTTATTATGATAACATTTACACGGAGCGCTTCTTGAGAACACCGCAAGAAAATGCAAAGGGCTATGACGAAAATTCACCAATTAATTACGTTAAAGATTTACAAGGAAAGTATTTTTTGATTCATGGATCCGCTGACGACAACGTGCATTATCAGAATAGCATGGAGATGATTTCCGCCTTAGTAAAAGCCAACAAACAATTTGACCTGTTTATCTATCCAAATAAGAATCATGGCATCTATGGTGGAAATACGCGGAACCACCTTTTTAATATGATTTTTGACTATATAAAAGACGAACTGTAAACATTATAAAATTATATATGTTTTTTATAAGTACTCTTGTTTACAATTGCACATTCTTTTGTAATTTAGGCACGCAATTATCAAACGCATATACATCCATCCAATGAGTGAAACAGCCAAAATAGAGCTAGACGGCAACGTATACGAACTTCCTGTGATCGTAGGTTCTGAAAATGAAAAAGCAATTGACATCTCTAAACTTCGTGACCTCACAGGTTACATTACCCTAGATACAGGATACAAAAACACGGGTGCAACCAAAAGTGCCATTACTTATCTAGATGGTGAGGAAGGTATTCTTCACTACCGTGGTTATTCAATCGAACAATTGGCTGAAAAAGCAAGTTTTGTCGAAGTTGCCTACTTGCTCATTTATGGCAACCTGCCAAATCAACAAGAGCTAGATGCTTTTCAAGATAGCATTTGTAAGCACACGCTTGTGCACGAAGACATGAAGCAATTCTTTGAG
>JBILTD010000072.1:0-8722 GCA_044371695.1 Crocinitomicaceae bacterium
CGTCCGGACTTGCGTCAAAGCCCCAGAAAAAGGATCATAAATTTTCTCGGTACCAAAGGGCGCACAAAGATACGTGTAGCCATCTTCATCCACCGTATGTGGTGGATGCATGCTTTTATCAGACTCGTTGAGCTCGTTATAGCGTATCCAGGCAAGTGACCTTTCAAAACGCTTCTTCCCTCCTATTCCATATTGCGTTTCTGTCATGCAGCGTCGGCCTGTGCGGTCCAAGTAATAAACCGAATGGGCCTCCTTCTCGCCGCTTTCGCGCCAAACATCTTGCACAACTAATATGCTGTCACCATTCCACAAAGAAAATTGCGAACGCACTCTTGGCTTTCCCTCAAACGTATTGATCGTTTCTTCAGTGAGCCGACCTTTTACAAATACACGGCGCTCATATATTTTTCCCAAATGCAGGGTCTGGCAAACTCCTTCACGGACCTTATGCATATAAGGATCTTCAAAAAAAGTCGAGAACAAGTACAGTCCTCCTTTTTTATACTGCGGATTGAAGTCACAGTTATCTTGCGCAAAGACCGCAATCGAGAAAAAAATAAGATAAAGTAGCGCGCAGGGTTTCATAGTTTTGTTTGCTTACTTTTTTAGGTTTTCAATAAACTTAGCATGCTAGCCAATTGAAACTCTAACGCAAGTTCTTTTCAAAACTAGTAAAGTTTGGGCTTTATTTTACTTTACGGCGATGATTTGCAAGGTAGCAGAGGCGCCATTATGATAGGTCCCCTCCTTCACTTCTCGATAGACTTTGTCAATTTGCAAAGAAGAAAAAGCGTTACCAAGCAATTCGACTAATTCTTCCTTGCTATAGAGCAAGGCTTCTTGCTGTGGGCCACCGGTGCCAAAACGCAGCTGTTCAAGGTCGTAAACTTCCATAACGAGTCGGCCACCTGGCTTAAGAGCATTTGAAATTTGTGGCCAAATATGCTTTTTGACGTTCGGCGGAAAATGCGCAAAAATTCCTACGATAAGATCCCACTTCAAAGGTTCAAGTTCAACATCGGACAAATCCTCACAAATACATGATACCTCTTGACCTTTTAAAAGTGCCAATTGTTTTGTTTTTTCAAGGCCTGCCTCTGAATAATCAATGCAGGTCACGGCATTTCCCAAACTGGCTAGGTAAACTCCATTTCGGCCCTCTCCTTCCGCTAGGCATAAAGTATTTAATCCCTTGCCAATTAGTTGTGCCTTTAAAAAATCATTAGGTTCTTGCCCGTAAGCATAGACTTCTTCTTTATAGCGTTCGTCCCAGAATTCTTTCATTGGATTTGAATGGTTTTTGTGAGTGTATGCTGATCGTCTAAAATAAATTGAAGTGTATAAGTACCTGATACAAGACCTAGACCTTTAATGTCTATAAACTTCTTCGCATTTTTTACCTTTTCATAATATACTTCATGCACCAACTTACCCTGCTGATCCAATAAAAATAGCTCGACATTTGCTTTCTGCGTTAGATTGAAATCAAGATTAAGTTGAGCACTGGCCGGATTAGGAAAAATATTGACTTGAATTGCAGCGTTCTGTTCGGGCACTTCAATTGAACCAGCAGCACTTTGCTTGAGCCAAACTTCATAGAAAATGGCATTGGCGCTTGTTTGGGCCGTATTATTTTGGGTGAACGGATTGAGCGCAGTGCTTTTAATGCCACCCACTAAATAACCAATAAGTACTGAATCTGAGGCGAGCGCATTTAAATCGATGATCTCATGTGTATAAAATGGCAGATTTTCTTTAGGAATAAATTCAGCACTAGCGCCTAATAAGGCGGGCATTTCCTGATTGAGTACATATTCGTGATAAGTTCCATCGGGCGCTTGGCTCAGTCTGCTGATTGTCTTGACGAAAGGGACATTTGGATCATTAATCAGTGTGCCATTTTGATAATAATACTGACTAATGCCGCCCAGAAAGAGATGATGCATAGAAGAAGTACTTGCATCATAAATACTGAATTTAGCCGAATGGTAATTACTGAGATACTGGCTAAAACCATTGACAGCTACATGTGAAGTCGGATGAATTTCTACCGGATATAAAAACGGAAGATCCGCATTGAGTTGAAATACGCCAGAAGAGATCAGGTAACCAAAACTTGAATCGGGGTAAATATGAGGCAACAGGTTATAATCGCGGCGGTGTAAATTGATTTGATCAGTAACTAACTGATAATTAGATACAGTCAATGGGCTTCCTGGGGCACTGAGCTCGAATTTTTTGAGTCCATCAACATAGGTTTGAACAAAAGTTGGGTTGTTCATCGGGTTATAACGCCCATCAAAACGATGGCCACCCACTAAATAATATTGCGCACCGATTTTTGCCAAATTCCCGCCAGTAACCGCAAAACGCTCGTCTTGAATTTGCTCAAAAAACAGACTTATGGGCTGATTAGACATGAAAGCCGCAATCAAGCCATCTAAATTAATTCTCGTCAAATAAGGGAACGTAATGTGATCGTTTGCTGTATTACTATAAGCATAACCTCCGGTGAGAATGAGATTATTTCCATCTTGATAAAAGTTCATGTTGGTACTTTGCAACTGCTCTTGTAGCGGCACCGCCAATTCTTGCAAAGAACGAGACCAAATTTCTTTAGTATTCAAATCAAGGAGTTGAATTTGCTGATTATTCTGACTTGCCGGAAATGCGTTAAAAGGCTGCCGAGCATGCATGCCGTCAGGTCTGCCACCAATTAACACCAATTTACTCCCTCTTTGCCCCCAAGCAAAAGAATGCAAGCCGTCAAAGCCTTGAATAGAGTCAGCTTTTAGACGGATTTCGTACGGGAAATTTATGGATTGGGCAATTATGGATTTCCCTAGAAAAAATATGAAGCAAAAAAGGAGACCTATTTGTTTATTTCTTGAAAGCATAAGCTCGATATAATTTGAATACAATTAGTTTAACCTTCCTGAACATTAAGCAAATTTAGTTAAGACAAAATAATAATATCCAATCTTTATTTAAACTCATATGGAACACCCGTTACCTGAGTTAGCAAAGTTTGAGGTGCATCTAAAACCTTTGCGTTCCCTTTGGGCTGAGGGGTAACAACTTTCATCGTAGTTAAATAACTTTCCATGACTTTATGCAGGGTATATGCTGTATTTTTCGGATTAGACACTCCTTTGATACGACACAACATATCCACTGGATCGCCATCGCGCTCACACGCAAGAATTGAATAGGTTTTCTGACGATCTAATGGAAGGCCTCCAACGGTTGCTTTTTGAACGCGTTTACCTTGCTCAGCGAAAGCCAAAAACTCAATTTCCATTCCTTTGAATTTAATAACCCATCCACCAAAACGTTTTGAAGCATCTTTAGCAAAAACATTATTGAGTTCTTTTTCAAGCCAATTGAAAATTTGCTCACCAGTAACCTCTGCAGTCCTAACCGTAGAGTCAACGGGTAACATGTCGAAAATAAAACCTTTTGTTATTGGAATATTTCCGGTTTGGTCTGGTGTAGTTCTTGGAGGGCAAAATCTGAAACCGTTAGAAAGCACAATGTCTATCTCAGGGAAACGCCAATCAAGTGCATCCAAAATCATGGTATCTATTGGGTTTTCAACCACAAAGTAACGATATAATGGAATGGTACTGTGTCCAATAACCCGATTAATTTCTGAAGAAAAACTGGCTTCTTTTTGCTTTAATATCTCAGCCATTTTTGGATCTGGCGCTAAAGATTTTGCGGCCACTTCCAAAAGTTCATAGCGTTCTGAAACCAGCTTGCCTAGTTCAAAATCAAGCTCTAATGAGCCTACAAAAGAACCAAACGCACCGGGTTCTACTACTTTTGTATACTTGCATTGAATCGGCACTCTTACACGTTCATGTGTGTCACCACCGAAAATATAATCAACACCGGCACAACTTGGGTCATTTCCAAGTGCTATTTGTTGAGATAAACCTAAATGAGCCAGCATGATCACTACTGCACATTGTTCTTGATTGCGTAAAACGTCGACATAATGCGCTAAATTCTCTTCTGGTTTGGTATAAATGATGCCTTTGCTATAATTAGGGCTTTGTCTGAGTGGCACCAATGGATCGGTATATCCTAGAAAACCAATTTTAATCCCCTCAACTTCCCAAATCGTATATGGTTGAAAGATCAATTCTCCTTTTTTACCCTCACCTAAATCATGGTACATATTAGTGCAAACCTTCGGTGCGTTCAAAGCACCCATGAGCTGTTGCATTTTTGTTTTTCCGTAGATCACTTCCCAATTGCCCGGCAAATACAAATCGTAATCCATTTCATTGAGAATCGGGACAAAAGCCTCTCCTGTCGTTTCCACACTCAACTGAGAACCTTGAAACATGTCTCCGGTATCGACAGTATAAGTGTATTTATGTTTTTTCTTGAGTTGTTTTAGAAAAGTTTGCAATTCAGCGTAACCTCCTGTTTTTCTAAAAACAGCTTGTTCATTCTCCCAAAATAACTCATCATGAGGATGTATTTGACAATGTACATCGGTTGTTTGCAACAATTGTAAAGTGATTTTATCTTCTTTTTTATGAAGAGAAGAAGATGACTCATGTGTGCCGTTATTTAATTGAGACTCTTGATTTGAGTTGGCTAGTAAACTTGGAGTAAATATACTTCCCAAACCAAGCACGCCCATCTTTTTAATAAATGAACGTCTTGGGTTTATAGTTTTATTTTTCATAGGTGTAGGTTTAAGTGTCTAAAAATGATCTTACTAATGAGCTCCTGCACCAGGAAAAGCTAATTCTTTAACAATGATATAAATACCCATGACTAGAACAAACCAACCAAAACCTTTTTTAAGCGCAGCGCCATCGATTTTCTTTGATAATTGATTCCCAACAAAAATCCCCACGATTGCTAAAGAAGTTACAATAGCTAAGAGGGTCCAATCCATTTTTGCGGCGTTTTCCATTACATCACCGGTAAAGCCAATCAGAGATTTAGCTGCAATGATTAACAAACTGGTTCCAACAGCTTGTTTCATCGGTAATTTAGATAGCATGACGAGTGCAGGTATGATTAAGAAACCACCACCGGCGCCAACTAAACCAGTGAGTACGCCAACAACTGCACCTTCGAGTAAAATCATTGGGTAATTAAAATGACGCTCACCATTTTCTTCTTGTGCAGCATCTTTTTTATCGCGAATCATCGAAACGGAGGCGGCAACCATTAGGATGGCAAACAAAATCATCATGGCCAATGCCTTTGTAAATTCAAGGTTACCAATATTAAATAATGAATCGGGAATGGCTGGCACCAAAACTTTTCGGGTGAGAAAAACTGCAAGAATAGATGGAATACCAAATACTATTGCCGTTTTTAAATCAATCATTCCTGATTTGTATTTTGGATAGGCACCAACTAAACTGCTGAGCCCAACAATAAATAAAGAATATGCCGTAGCTAATACAGGATCAACGTTAAACAGATAGACCAAAACTGGAACAGTTAATATAGATCCTCCGCCGCCGATTAATCCGAGTGAAATCCCGATGAGTGTACTGGCAAAAAGTCCAATGATAGCGAGTAAATCAAATGTCATAATTTATAGTTTTTTAGGTTATTGATGGATTAGCTAGAAATGATAATTCAATACAAAGTTGGTTAACAACATATTTACTTTGTTGAATTGATATTTAGGATTATTGTAAGTATTAGCAGCACCTAATTTCGTTACCAGTAGTAGCTGACCTTCTAAACCTTGCATCCATTGACTAAAGTTAACTCTAAGGTCAAAATTGAGCTGAAAATAACTTGGCATCCCATATTTGTTCAGTTCAAAATTCTTTACGTCGGGCAATTGAAAATAACCAAATGCAACTCCACTCTTTTTAAAAATACTAGAACTTGATTGATTTTCAACTTTTACAACAAAAGCATGCACATCGCCAAAGCCTTCATTTCTTTCTCTAGGCATAAAAGTAAAAAACGGGTCTCTGCCCCACTCTCTTGGAAACAAATACCTACCCTCGGCTGTAATTCGGTTATAATTAAGCGAGTAATGCCAATTCTCAAATGCCAACTTCGATCGAAAACCGAAGGTCATGGATTTAGACCCTTTCTGAATATAAGTTTTACTCGGGTCTTCATTGCCTCCGTCAGCTAAAGCCCATTGCCTTGCGAACTGCGCACTATTAGTCCATACACAAGACGCCATTTTCCTTTTCAGATCTAACTGATGAAAAGTAATATTAAAAAGCTCAGGTAAATGATAGTCCCATGCTTGATATTCAAGATTTTTGTTGGGCTTCCAATTCATAGAGGCGACGGCAATAAATGGTAGATCAATATTTCCTTTAAATTGAGAAGGAGTTCCATCCGGATTCAACCCTTGGCTATAAAGCCCAATGGACTCAGCACCCTTATACCATTTTGTGGTACTCCTGGGTGAAATAGCAGTCAGAATACCTCCTTGGAAGCGAAACTTTTGCTCCATAAAACTTTGATCTAACCACAAGCCTTCAACTCCTGTTCCTCGCATTCTACCATCCTGCAAATTAATCAATGGTGTATTGATCAATTGCTTGCCAAAAATTATTGACCCTCCATTTGTACGATACTTGAGGTAAAGTTCTTCCAAACGGTCCATATCTTCATGGTTATCCGGATTTTCAACATCAAATAAACCTAGCTCATAACGACTAAGACCGCCTGTTAAAGGATCTGGGTCATGCAAAACAGATGAACCGATATTAAAAAAATAAAAACCACTAACTGCAAACTGAAAATGATGATAAGAATTGGTCTCAAAGCGCAAACCTCCTCCTATAGCGTTGGCAAAATAATCGGAAAGTGAACCCTCGTTAGTAGTCTGGCTAAAAAAGTATCTGAAATGTCCATTAGTTACTCCTGTTTTAAAAGCGTAAAGAAGAGAATTTGAATCTAATACATCATGGGGCTTACCTTTCCACATCACAGCTTGCTCATTGATTTCATGGTGCTGTGCGTAACTTGCAAATTCAAAAATGAAAAAAATAATAAGAAGTAATCGTGATTTCAAAGTGTGGGTATTTTGCAAATAATAAAATGAATAAAATGCTTTATTTTGAAAGTCGAGAATAGATTCATAGGCAATCTCGCACTATTTTTTTGCTTTTTTCATGGCCGTAAAAGGACCGTACTTATGTTGTTTTTCAGTGAAGTTGTCAGCATATGGGCCAAATGGATGGTCAATTGGTTTTTTTGAAATGTCTGGCCAATCTTTTGGAACAGCTTTGTGCGGACGCGGCTGACTTTCAATGTAGGCCGCAACATCCCAAGCATCTTCATCTGATAACTCTGGTGCATCATGACTCACGCCAAGTGGCATATTATACTTGACGTATTTAGCCATATTGCTTATTCTACTTAAACCTGCGGCATCATTAAAGCTGTGAGGGCCCCACAGCGGCGGATACACATAAGATTGGCCGATACCATCGATGATTCCTTGACCGTTAGGTTGATGGCAACTTGCACAGCGCAAATCATAGACAGCTTTTCCTTTAACTGGATCAGCAGCTCGGGTTAAAAATGGCAAATCTTTAAACCCTGAACCTTTTGCTTTATCTCCTTTTTTGACATTTTCACCGAGGAATTTCATGTAGGCCACCATCGCACGCATTTCTTTGCTATTTTCCTTGAGTGGCTTCCCGTTTAAACTCCTTTCAAAACAGTCGTTAATGCGCTTTTCGATGCTTTCCATTTTACCACTCCTGGCTCTTACTTTAGGATACGTTGAGGCAACTGAACCGTAATTGTTTCCGAAAGGTTTTGTACCTGCATCTAGGTGACAATTTTGACAATTTAAACCATTCGTTTGCTGGACAATTCTACCTCGTGGGCCAAAATAATAGGCCGTGTAAACGATGAGGTCTCGACCATAGAGCACCTCTTTAGATTTTTGCTCATCTTCAATGGCAAATACATCTAAAGGCTGCCAATATTCCGATACCGATTTTGGTGCTGAATAGACGCTTGCTTGAATGTCATCAATTTGAATTTGCTCCCCGGAGCAACTAACCACTACCAAGCTTAAAATCAATATTTTGAAAATCAAAAACCGTCTCATGATCAATGCGGTAATTTATCTTGAAAAACACCATAAAGGAAGGTTCCAAACGATGCAAAAAGGACGACAACTATGAAACTGAGATATCCATATCCGATATTCACCACCATTGGTCCTGGGCAAGCTCCACTAAGTGCCCACCCTAAACCAAAAATTGTCCCGCCAATTAAATAACGCCAAAAAGACTTTTCTTTTGGGGCAAATAAAATGGGGTCACCTTTGTAGTCTTTCCAACCAAAGCGCTTAATCAAAGCTGTGCCTATTACACCTAATACAACAGCAGTTCCAATAATGCCATACATATGGAAATTTTGGAAACGGAACATTTCCTGGATGCGGTACCAACTTAATGCTTGGGATTTTGCCATCACGATGCCAAATAAAATCCCAACAACTAAAAACTTAATAAATTTCATCACTAAAAAATTAAAGGGAAAATGAAATGGGTCATAAGCAAGCCACCTATGAAAAAGCCTATAACTGCAATAAGCGAAGGTAGTTGAAGGTTGGAGATTCCGGAAATCGCATGACCAGAAGTACAGCCCCCAGCATAACGCGATCCAAAACCAACTAACATACCACCAATCGATAAAATTGCAAATCCTTTCAAAGTAAAGATCGCATCCCAACTAAATAATTCAGAAG
>JBILTD010000073.1:0-8715 GCA_044371695.1 Crocinitomicaceae bacterium
AAAAGTGCAATACGTGGCGTTACTTTTAAACGACGAATAAACTTGGCCACATTGACTGTGATCTCTGCAATTTGCTCGGCACTTGGGTTCAAATTGACTGTAGTGTCTGCCAAGAAAAGCGGCCCTTTTTTGGTATTCAAGATATACATACCGGCAATGGTTTGGATATCTTTTTGTAAGCCAATGGTGCTGATAGCAGGGCGAAGTACGGAACGGTAGCTACGCGTAAGCCCTGTTACCATGGCGTCTGCTTCACCTAAGTTGAGCATCATGGCGCCAAAGTAATTGCGCTCTCGCATTAAGGAGATGGCTTCGTATTCGGTAATTCCTTTGCGCTTGCGTTTATCAAAGAACTCAGTGCCATATTGAATACGGCGCGCTTCTTCTTCATCAGACTTACAGTCAATGATTTGAACATCTGGAATCTCGATGCTGTATTCATTCATGAGGTCGAGGATTTTTTGTTTTCGACCGAGTAGAATAGGGAAGGCCACACCTTCGTCATAGGCTTGTTGTGCGGCTTTGAGTATTTTGATGTTGTCACCCTCTGGGAAGACAACCGTTTTTGGGTTGCCTTGTGCTTTGGTGGTGATATTGCGGTGCAATTTGTTGTCAAGACCCAAACGGCTCTTGAGTTGGTTTTCGTATTCTTCCCAATCAGTGATCGGCTCTTGTGCCACACCAGACTCCATGGCAGCACGCGCTACGGCAGGGGCTACATAATAAATGAGGCGAGGATCAAGAGGTTTTGGGATGATTTGCTCACGGCCAAAAGAGATGTTTTTTCCGCCGTAGGCTTCAATTACTTCCTCCGGAATGGTTTCTTTGGCCAAAGCGGCAATGGCTTTAACAGCAGCCAATTTCATTTCTTCATTGATGGCAGTTGCTCTTACATCGAGGGCGCCACGGAAAATGAACGGGAAACCAAGCACGTTGTTGACCTGATTAGGATGGTCAGAACGGCCCGTTGCCATGATGATATCTTTGCGCACTGATGTGGCTTCTTTGTAGGAAATTTCTGGTTCAGGGTTGGCCAAAGCAAAAACAATAGGATCTTTGGCCATGGCCGCAATCATTTCTTTGGCAACCAAACCTGCGCGGGAAAGCCCTAAAAAGACATCGGCACCCTTAAAGGCGTCTGCAAAAGCAACATCTTTTTTATGGACAGCAAATAGTTTTTTGGTGTCGTCGAGGTCTTGTCTGTTTGCATGAATAAGGCCCTTTGAATCAAACATAAATATGTTTTCAAGCTTGACACCAAGGCGATTATAAAGTTTGGCACAAGAAAGTGCTGAAGCACCTGCACCTGAAACCACAATTTTTACTTTTTCGATTTTTTTGCCAGCTAACTCGAGTGCATTCAAAAGGGCAGCCGCACTAATGATCGCAGTTCCGTGTTGGTCATCGTGCATGATAGGAATATCGAGCTCTTCTTTGAGTCGTCTTTCAATTTCAAATGCTTCAGGGGCCTTGATATCTTCTAGGTTGATGCCACCAAAAGTTGGGGCAATGGCCTTCACGGTCTGAATAAAGAGTTCAGGGTCTTTGGCATCTACCTCGATGTCGAAAACGTCGATGTCGGCAAAGATTTTAAAGAGCAAGCCCTTTCCTTCCATGACTGGTTTAGAAGCTTCTGGGCCGATGTCACCGAGGCCGAGTACTGCGGTTCCGTTTGAAATAACGGCTACCAAGTTTTGCTTGGCGGTGTATTTGTAAACGTCTGCTTTGTTTTCAGCGATGCGCAAGCAAGGCTCAGCCACCCCAGGAGAGTAGGCCAAAGAGAGGTCTCGTTGGGAAGCATAGGGTTTAGTCGGTACGACTTCGATTTTTCCGGGTCTACCACCAGCGTGGTAGTCGAGTGCATCTTGTTTCCTGATCTTAGACATATATATATTTCAGAGAGGCAAATATACGAAAAGCAAACTAAAGCTCAGAACGAAAAAAAGCGCCCCGAAGAGCGCTTTTTCAAGTATTTGAATTGGCTTACAAACCAAGCAAGATTTCTAATGGGTCTTTCGAACCAAAGATCATGCGCTCTGGGTTTTCGAGCATTTCTTTGACTTTTACTAAGAAGCCCACTGATTCTTTGCCATCAATAATGCGGTGGTCATAAGAAAGTGCTACATACATGATTGGTCTGATTTCTACTTTTCCGTTAATGGCAACAGGTCTTTCAACTACGTTGTGCATTCCAAGAATAGCAGATTGAGGTGGGTTAATTATTGGTGTGGAAAGCATAGAGCCAAAGACACCACCATTGGTAATGGTAAAGGTACCACCGGTCATGTCTTCAGGGGTGATTTTACCGTCACGGGCTTTGATGGCCAAGCGCTTGATTTCTCTTTCAATTTCGGCTAAGCTCATTTGCTCTGCATTGCGCACCACCGGAACCATTAGGCCTTTTGGCGAAGAAACAGCAATACCGATATCGGCGTAGTCGTGGAAAATCATTTCGTTGCCGTCTATTTGGGCATTTACTGCCGGGAATAATTTCAAAGCTTCAGTAACTGCTTTGGTAAAAAACGACATGAAGCCAAGGTTCACTTCATGGTGCTTTGAAAATGCATCTTTGTATTTGGCACGCACATCCATGATTGGTTTCATGTCCACTTCATTGAAGGTCGTGAGCATGGCTGTTTCGTTCTTGACAGACACCAAGCGCTCAGCAATTTTTCGGCGCAGCATTGACATTTTTTCGCGGCTCTGCTCGCGGGTACCGCCCCAACCTTGCGCAGCTTCTGTAGAGAAACCAGCAGACATAGCTGCAATGACATCTTGTTTGGTGATGCGGCCATCTTTTCCTGTTGCTTTAATGGCAGCAGGGTTGATGTTGTTTTCTTTAAGCATTTTGGCTGCTGCAGGTGAGGCACTTCCGGCTGCATAGCTGTCTGTTTTGACTGGCTCAGGATTCGGAGCTGGGCTTGCAGGGGCAGCAGCGGGCGCCGCAGGCGCCTCGGTTTTTGGCGCCTCGCTTGCAACAGGCACAGCGGCAGGCGCGCCCGCAGGGCGCGCTGCACTGGTGTCAATGAGGCAAACCACTTGGCCAACCTTCACGACATCACCTTCTGCAGCTTTGAGCGTGATGATACCACTTTCCTCAGCAGGCAACTCTAAGGTTGCTTTGTCTGAATCAACCTCGGCAATGGCCTGGTCTTTTTCAACGTAATCGCCATCGGCAACGAGCCATGTTGCGATTTCAACTTCTGAGATGGACTCTCCCGGGCTCGGGACTTTCATTTCTAATAGTGACATAAGCTTACTTTTTTAGCCTTACTTCGCGTAGGCAAAGAGGTCGTTAAACAATTTTTTAAGTCTGATTTCATGGAGTTTTTTAGAACCTTCAGCGGCTGCGGCGCTTGCTGGTCTGGTGATTCCGATCAGTGGAATATGACGCAGGTTCATGGCCATGTGCATCCAAGCACCCATGTTGGCAGGTTCTTCTTGGGCCCAAATAACATTTTTGGCTTTGTACTTGGCAAGAATGGCATCAATTTGCTCGGTTGGCAACGGATAAAGTTGTTCGATGCGCACAAATGCCATGTTTTTGACGCCTAATTCTGCGGCTTTTACTTTCATTTCGTAGTAGAATTTACCGCTACATAAAACAACGGTATCTACAGATTTTACAATTGCAGTTGGGTCATCGAGGACTTCCTGGAAGCGTCCTTTTGCCATTTCATTAAGACTTGAAGTAGCGTCTGGGTAGCGCAACAACATTTTTGGCGAAAAGACCACTAATGGTTTGCGGAAATCACGTTTGATCTGACGGCGCAATAAATGGAAATGGTTAGCAGGTGTGGAAGTATTGACAATTTGCATATTGAGGTCAGCACATTGTTGTAAGAAACGCTCCATGCGCCCACTAGAGTGCTCAGCGCCCTGGCCTTCATAACCATGTGGCAATAACATCACAAGACCAGTTTGGGTTGCCCATTTGTCTTCGCCAGCAGAAATGAATTGATCCACCATAATTTGGGCACCATTGAAGAAGTCACCAAATTGTGCTTCCCAAATAGTGAGCCCCGATGGATTCGCTAAAGAGTAGCCATATTCAAAACCTAAAACACCGTACTCAGAAAGTAAAGAATTGTAAATGCTGAAAGTGGCTTGTTTGTCTTTGAGTTGATTGAGCGTCAAAATTTCTTCTTCGGTGTCTTCTGTCTTGACAACAGCGTGTCTGTGAGAGAAGGTTCCGCGTTCGACGTCTTGTCCTGAAATGCGTACGGCGTGCCCTTCAGCTAAAAGGGTAGCATAAGCGAGCATTTCAGCACTTCCCCAATCGAGTTTATCGTTTTCAATAGCGGCCAAGCGGTCTTCGAAAATTTTGGCAATTTTTCTGAAGTACTTTTTGCCTTCAGGTAGGGTAGCCAATTTTTTACCTAGTGCCAATAATTCTTTTTTAGCAATGCCTGTTTCTGGAGAAACTTTGAAGTCAGCTTCGGTTCCGTGGCGGTAATTCTCCCAGGTTAAACTAAGGAAGTCATAGACGTGCGCTTTGTCGCGGCTTCTTGAGTGTTCGTACTCTGCCTCTAAAAATGACTGATAATCGAGCTCAAATTTTTTGGCTTCTTCAGCATTTAAGATGCTTTCTCTTTGCAACTGCTCTAAATAGATTTCTCTTGGGTTAGGGTGCTTTGCAATGATGTTATAGAGTTTCGGCTGCGTGAATTTTGGCTCATCGACTTCGTTGTGTCCGTATTTGCGGTAGCAAAGTAGGTCAATGAAGATGTCGCGGTGAAACGCCTGGCGGTATTCCATGGCGATTTCTATGGTAGTTACAATGGCTTCGATGTCGTCTCCGTTTACATGGAAAACTGGGCAAAGCGTGGTTTTTGCAACGTCAGTACAATAAGTTGAAGTACGGCCATCGAGGTAGTTTGTCGTGAATCCTACTTGGTTGTTGACCACAATATGGATGGTTCCACCTGTGCGGTAGCCATCGAGGCCAGCCATTTGGATGGTTTCATACACAATTCCTTGACCAGCAACCGCAGCGTCTCCATGGATAAGAACCGGGCAAACTTTTTCTTCCGTTTGGAAGACGTGATCAATTTTTGCACGGGCAATCCCTTCAACAACTGTATTTACTGCTTCTAAGTGAGACGGGTTTGGCGCAAGTGTTAGGCCAATTTTCTTGCCGTTTTGCAACTCAATATGCGAGGTATAACCTTGGTGATATTTAACATCACCATCAAAGGTCATTTCAAATTCAAATTCCTTGCCTTCAAATTCGCGAAAGATATCGCGTGGGCGTTTTTCAAAAATATTAGCGAGTGTGTTGAGGCGGCCACGGTGAGCCATTCCCATCACAAAATACTCCACACCGAGGTCTGCTCCTTTTTGCACTAATGTATCTAGTGCCGGGATGAGCCCTTCACCTCCTTCAATAGAGAAGCGCTTTTGCCCAACAAACTTTTTACCTAGAAAACCTTCAAAACCAGTAGCCTGATTCAGCTTTTCATAGATTTTAATTTTGCGTTTAGGATCAAAAACAGGGCGGTTACTCAATTCAATTTTATTGCGAAACCAGTCAATTCTTTCTGGGTCACGCATGTACATGTATTCAATACCAATTGATTGGCAGTAAGTCAGTTCAAGATGCGCAATGATATCAGACAACTTGGCCGCACCAATTCCGATTTGCTCACCTGCCTGAAATACTTCGTTGAGGTCAGCTTCGGTCAGGCCGAAATGCTCAATAGCTAAGTCTGGGGTGTGCTTGCGGCGATCGCGAACAGGATTTGTTCTGGTAAAAAGGTGTCCGCGTGTGCGATAGCCATTGATGAGGTTAATGACCTTGAATTCTTTGACAAAATTTTCAGGGATTTCACCCGTGGCTTCATAGTTTGTTTGTGCAAACTCAAAACCCTCAAAGAATTTGGCCCAACCAAGGTCTACGCTTGCGGGGTCTTGTTTGTATTGCTTGTAAAGATGGTCGATGGCTGAGACATCGGCATTTCCTACGTAAGAAACTTTATCCATGCTGTTTTTATACTTTTGAATACCACAAAATTAAAGGTCTTGGCGCAAATGTGAACAAATCATGAAGCGAAGATGACTGCCATTTTTTGTGTCTGAACAAAGCGCAAAAGTGCGTGTTTCATTCGTATGTCAAAACGTGTTTTTTTAGTTTTTCCACATCAGTTATTCGAGACTGCAACTGCGTTTGCAGGCATAGACGAGTTCTGGCTCATAGAGGATGAACTCTTTTTCCTGCAACTGCCTTTTCATCGTAAAAAGTTGGCCTTTCACAGGGCCTCAATGAAATACTACGCAGAAAAACTGCGGAATGAAGGTAAGGACGTTCAATATTTTGACTGCAAGCAAGCTTCTTTGCCGCAAATTTTTGAAAAACTTGCCCAAGAAAATGCCCAAGTTGCTTGTTTTGACCCAACAGATTTTTTACTTGAAAAACGTCTTCATCGTTTGGCAAAAAACCACGGCTTGTCAATAGAAATATTTGAAAATCCTTCCTTTTACAATTCGCGTGAGCGCAACCAAAGCCTCGCACCCCAGGGTGCTAAAAAATTCTTCATGGCTGAGTTTTATAAGAAACAACGCCTGCATTTTGACATTTTATTAGCGCCAGATGCACAGCCCATAGGTGGGCGCTGGAGTTTTGACACTGAGAACCGCAAGGCCCTTCCTAAAAATCAGTTACTTCCCGCTTACCCAACTTACCACAGCACTTGGTCGGCAGCGGCAGAATTAGAAATTACAGAACAGTTTGCAGTAAATCCGGGAAATCCGAGTTTGGCTTATTATCCGGTTACGCATGCGCAAGCCAAAGAAGCATTGGCATTTTTTATAGCGCAGGGTCTAGAAAATTTTGGCCCGTATCAAGACGCGTTCACCACCCAAGCGCCTTATGTGTACCATTCTAATTTGTCAACGGCCATCAATGTCGGTTTATTGAGCCCCCAAGAGGTCATTGCTGCTGTTGAAACTGCCTACCAACAAGGAAAGGTTTCGATAGAGAGCGCTGAAGGTTTTATCAGGCAAGTACTGGGCTGGCGCGAATACATGCGGGCCGTCTATGAGCAGGTAGGCGTCCAACAGCGCACGCGCAACTTTATGCAACACAATCGCAAACTAGATTGGCAAATCTTACGTCAACTTTCTTTTTTACAAGATGTAGCAGCAAAACTTGATGATTATGCATATGCTCATCATATTGAGCGCCTGATGTTACTCGGAAACTTTTTCTTCCTCAGCGAGCTGCATCCTGACCGCATTTATGAGTTTTTCATGTGCAACTTCATGGATGCCTATGATTGGGTCATGGTACCCAATGTTTACGGCATGAGTCAGTTTTCGGATGGCGGCCTCATGACCACCAAGCCCTATTTCTCAAGTTCAAATTACCTCAAGAAACAAGGTTTCAAGTTCGATGCCGATGGCGCCGCTTTGTTTGATGCACTGTTTTGGCATTTTGTAGATAAGCACCAAGACTATTTACGTAAAAATTTACGCACAGCCCAAATGGTTGCCAATTGGAACCGACAAGCACCCGAAAAAAAAGCGGCCCATTTAGAACGGGCCGCCTTGTATTTTAAATCTTAGATTCGCTTAAAGCTTGATCAAGCGTTGTGTACTTTGATAGCCATTTTGCGTAACTCGAACTTGGTACATACCTGCATCGAGGTGGTCAATAGTTAAGGCATTGACTCCTGCTTCAATTTTATTTTGAACCAAGATTTGCTTGCCGTTCATATCAAGGACTTCAATGCTATTGATACCTTCTAAATCTTTCACATCTACAAATAAAACTTCATTTGCCGGATTCGGATAAACCTGAATAGCTGCCAATGGGCTTTCGTCTAGTCCTGCACCTGAAGTCAGGTTTACGATATAGTCTTCGGTTTCTCCATAACTTGCGGGGCCACACGGATTAATTGCACCATCTGGTTGGTAAGAAATACGCACGCGCATTCTCACTTGGCCTAGTGCGCTATTTAGCGGAATGGTTACATTAAAAGTATTTACCCAATTTGCCCCAACAAGAACGTAAGCCACTTGCTCACCAGCATCGTTGAAATCGAAGTCGTTATTGAAATCAATCCAGGCCGCAATTTCGTCATTGGTATATGCAATAGCGGTTGTATTGTTCACGATAGCTGGCGTAATAGTTAGGGTATAACTTGTACCTTGAGCTAAAGTTGTAGTGGTTGTCGTGAAATCTGAATAACCATTGTTTCCACACGTTGAGGTGTTGTTAATGGTGCTGATATTTACATTATTGATGTATTCGTCGCAAACTGCACTTGCTGTGCACGGACCAGTTACCGCTGCAACAACAATGTAGTTGTTTTTTGTTTCGACATCTGATCCTTGTGCATTTGTGGCGGTGAGGCTAACGGTGTATTGCCCAACATTATTAAATACAATTTGCGGATTCTGGGTTGTAGCCGAGCTACCTGCAGCAAAACTCCAGCCTGAAGCCGGGCTCACTGACCAAGACCAACTAGTTGGAATGCCTGTAGACAAATCTGTGAAGTTGACAGTTGTACCAGGCGTTACACTAGTTGAAGATGCTGAAAAGTTGGCAACTGGTGCCACTGGAGTACTTGGCGTACATGGATCGGATGAACCTGCCAAAACCAAAACGTTTGAATTGGTAGGATCAAGCCAAGGCTTGAGTTGCAGCGCGTTGGTAGCACCGTTATTGGCCCAGTGGAAAGCCATTTTCCCGTACTGGTCAGGGGCAGAAGGCGA
>JBILTD010000229.1:0-2725 GCA_044371695.1 Crocinitomicaceae bacterium
ACCGATGACGGCCTTGTACAGGTTTCAGAAAACGACGGCCAAACCTGGACACGCTACGCAAGTTTCCCAGGCATTCCACTCAACACACGTGTCAATATGCTCACGGCTTCCTTGCATCAAGAAAATGTGGTGTATGCCTGCTTTAATGCACAGCGACAAGGCGATTTCAAACCTTATTTATTGAAGTCCACTGACAAAGGCAAAACTTGGGTCAGTATTGCCAGCAATTTGCCAGCGCGCGGCACCGTGTATTGCCTCAAGCAAGATCCAGTCCAAGAAAACTTATTGTTTGTCGGGACAGAATTTGGCGCCTATTTTAGTACAGACGGCGGCCTCAACTGGACCAAACTAAGCGGTTTGCCTACGGTTGCGGTTTATGACCTCGACATCCAAGAACGCGAAGTCGATTTAGTAGCCGCTACTTTTGGCCGTGGTTTCTATGTCTTGGATAACTACAGCCCACTGCGCACCCTCAGTAAGGAAAACCTACAAAAAGAAGCGCATTTATTCCCGGTAAAAGATGCTTTACTTTATATTGAAGCTGATCCGCTTGGTTTGGAAGGTACTGGTTTTCAAGGACACAACATGTGGTCTGCGAAAAACCCGAGCTTCGGAGCTACTTTCTCTTTACACGTTAAGGACGTTCCAAAAGACCTCAAAAGCACGCGTCAGCAAAAAGAAAAGGACCTCGAAAAAGAAGGAAAAGACGTCAGCTACCCAAGTTTTGATGCCCTCAAGGCCGAAGAACTCGACGAAGCCGCAAAATTCATTTGGATCATTTCCGATGCCAAAGGTTCAGAAATCAGAAGAATGAGCAGTGCCGCACAAGCAGGCTTGGTTCGCCAAAACTGGGACTTACGCAAAGCCAGCACCAACCCAATTGGAGGCTGGGGAAGAGGGCCACTTGTAGTTCCAGGAACTTATTACTTGCGCGTTTTACAAGTGCACAACGGGCAAATCGACACTTTGATAGCCGCTACCGCTTTCAATGTGAAAGGCCTCAATAATCAAACTTTAATTGCCAAAGACAACCAAGCCCTAGATGCATTCAGAGCTCAAGTGGCTGAACTCAATAGAAAAGTGAGTGGGCAAGAAAAGCGCTTTGAAGAAGCCAACCAAGAGCTTGAACTCATAGAAAAAGCGATCCTGAACTTCCCGAATACCAATATGGCACTCTTGGCTGAAGTCAGAAAACTCAAACTCTTGAAAGAAGAAGCAAAAGTAACTTTGTACGGTGACGGCCTCAGAACGAAGCACGAATTCGAAACCGTACCATCGTTAACGAGTCGACTTGGCTTGCTCGAGTATCAACTCTCAGACAATACCACAGGTGTCAGCAAAACGCATCAGGCCAACCTGAGCATGGTACAACAGCAATACGACAGCCTCTACCCACAACTCCAAGACTACTACAAGCGCCTCGCCGCGCTACAGCTCGAACTCGAAAAATCGAATATTCCTTATACGAAGTCACGCCTCAACTGGAAGGAAGATTAGTAGATTATTATGAAACAAAAAAGGCCGCATTTGCGGCCTTTTTTGTTCAGAGTAATTTGAATATTACTGATCGCCGAAGCGCTCGATAACTTGTTGGGTGACGCCAGTATTGGAGAAGCCGCCGTCGTGGAAGAGGTTCTGCATCGTGACGTATTTGGTGAGGTCAGAGAACATGCTGATGCAGTAGTCTGCGCAGGCAATAGCACTTGCGTTGCCGAGTGGCGACATTTGCTCAGAGAAGTTGATGAACTCTGTGAACCCTTTGATCCCTTGACCAGCTGTGGTTACAGTTGGTGACTGCGAAATGGTATTGACGCGCACTTTTTTCTTGATACCGTAGTGGTAACCGAAAGAACGTGCGATAGACTCGAGTAATGATTTTGCGTCTGCCATGTCGTTGTAGTCAGGGAAGATGCGTTGTGCAGCAATGTAAGAAAGCGCTACTACAGATCCCCATTCGTTCATGGCGTCATGCTTGTAAAGGGTAGCTAAGGTTTTGTGCAAAGACATCGCTGAAACATCCATGGTTTGACCATAGTAGTTGTAGTCGTTTTCAGTGTAGTGCTTCCCTTTTCTGACGTTTGGCGACATCCCTATAGAGTGCAAAACGAAGTCAATTTTACCACCAAGAATTTCTTGTGCTTTGGTAACTAAGTTTTCGAGATCTTCAAGGTTAGTGGCATCTGCAGGGATCACTTGGCTACCTGTTTTACTAGCTAATTCATTGATTTCTCCCATGCGCATAGCGATAGGTGCGTTGGTCAGAACGAACGTTGCGCCTTCTTCATGAGCGCGCTCCGCTACTTTCCAAGCAATACTTTGATTGTTGAGGGCACCAAAGATGATACCGCGTTTTCCTTTGAGTAAGTGATTAGACATGTGTTACAATTTTAAACAAAGTTAATAATCTTCTTTTTCTAGCAGCACCTTTAAGTTTTTTAGTCCTTTTTATGTGGGTATTTACGGCCTATCTCAAATACTTACGCTCGGCCCAGAACGTTCCAAAGGGTAAAAATGCGGTAATGAAAAGCACCAAACACTTGCCAAATTTCCATTTTTCTTCAAAGAGGAAATAGGCAATATAGAAGCAGTAAATCAGGAATAAAAAGCCATGGATATAACCGACCAGTTTGTTGGGTTCGGGCATATCTAGGCCATATTTCAAATACATGGTTACCAAAAGGGCTAGCCACGAGAAGCCTTCGGCGATGGCCATGATTCTGAATTG
>JBILTD010000074.1:0-8709 GCA_044371695.1 Crocinitomicaceae bacterium
TTGCTGGCCTAGATGGTATTTTAGTTGCGCCTGGCTTTGGTTCTAGAGGTATTGATGGCAAAATTGCCGCTGTGCGCTATGCTCGTGAAAACAACATTCCTTTCTTAGGAATCTGTCTAGGAATGCAAATTGCGGTCATTGAATTTGCCCGCCACGTACTTGGGCTTTCAGACGCACACTCCACAGAAATGTCTGAGCAAACCAAAGCGCCGGTAATTTCCATGATGGAAGAACAAAAGCTCATTTCAAACATGGGAGGCACCATGAGACTTGGCGCCTACAAATGTGAACTCAAACCAAATTCTAACGCTGCCAAAGCGTATCAAACCATCAATATTACAGAACGCCACCGCCACCGCTATGAATTCAACAACGAATTTTTAACGCAATACGAAGCGCAAGGCATGATGGCCACCGGAAAAAATCCAGAAACAGGCCTTGTCGAGGTTGTTGAAATTCCGACGCATCCTTGGTTTGTTGGGGTTCAGTTTCACCCAGAATATAAAAGTACAGTAGACGCCCCTCACCCACTCTTTGTTGGTTTTGTAAAGGCCGCACTTAAAAATCAAAACAATTAATTCATGGATCGCAATTCAACCATAGGGCTCGTGCTCATCGGCTTGATCATTACTGTTTTCTCAGTTATGAACCAGCCTTCTGAAGCTGAAATCAAAGCAGCTCAAAAAAAGGAAGCTACGCAACAAAAAGCAACGGCTTCAAAGGTAAAAGCAAAAAAAGAAGCTGCAGTGGCGCCAATTCCAGCAACTGCAAATTCACTCGTTGTTAAAAAAGGAGCCGAAACGAGTATCGAAAACGAGCAATTGCGCTTAACACTCAATTCTAAAGGTGGGATTGTTGAAGCAGCCTACCTCAAAAAATATAAATCCTACAAGGACTTTGCGGCCAATAAAGAGGCGGCACTATGCTTATTTAAAAAAGGTGATGCTTATAATCAATTGGTGCTCAGTACTAAAAACGGCAAGATCTACACCAGCAATTATTTGTTTGAGTTAGTAAGCAGCAGTCCAACAAGCGTTGTTTATGAAGCCAAGTTTCCACAAGGTACCATTCGCCAGTCTTATGCACTCAATAAAGGTTTTGACCTCGATTACAACATTGAAATCCTAGACAACAAAGGATTCATATTGGAAAATACCATTCTCAATTGGGAAGCCGACTTCAGAAAGACAGAGCGTTTGTTTAGTGAACAACGCCGCGTTTCAACTATTTGTTTCGAGCAAACTGAAAACGGCCTAGACTACCTCTCAGAAACAAGTAGCGAAGCCAAAGCAGCGGAAGAAGATATCAAGTGGGTTGCTTTTAAGCAAAGCTACTTCTCCTCTATTTTGAAGCCAGAAAAAGCTTTCAATGCAAAAGGAACTCAATTCTTTATCCAAAACTTTAAAGAAGGTCATCCACAGGCCTGGACACACTTGAAAGGATACAGTGCCAATATGTCCTTGAATTTCCAAAATAACAAAGCCAGCTTTAATTGGTTTTTTGGTCCTAATGATTACGAAATCTTAAAAAGTTACGACAGTGGCTATGATGACATCTTGAACTTCGGTTGGGGCTTGTTCCGTTGGATCAACCTTTATGCGGTTCAACCGATCTTTAACCTCCTCGTAGACAACGGCATGGCTATCGGATGGGCAATTTTAGTGCTCACGCTCATCATCAAAACAATTTTGGCACCTGTTCAGTGGAAAATGTTTGTTTCCTCCGTGAAAATGCGCATCCTCAAACCAGAAGTTGACGCTCTTAATGCCAAATATCCGAAGCAAGAAGACGCCATGAAAAAGCAAATGGAAATGATGTCTTTGTACCGAGAGTCTGGTGCGAGCCCTTTGGCAGGTTGCTTGCCAATGCTCTTGCAAATGCCCATACTTTTAGCGGTGTTCCGCTTCTTTCCGGCAGCTTTTGAATTGCGTCAAAAAGGCTTCTTATGGGCCGAAGACCTCAGTTCCTTCGACTCCATCCTCGACTTCTCGTTCCATATTCCGTTCTATGGTGACCACATTTCCCTTTTCACACTATTAATGGCAGGTACTACCCTAGCCTATACCTACATGAACAGTGGTAACATGCAGACACCACAGCAACCAGGTATGCCTGATATGCGTGTCATTATGTACATTTTCCCGTTCATGATGATTTTCTTCTTTAACAATTACTCAGCAGGTCTGAGCTACTACTACTTCATCTCTACTTTACTTTCAATTGTCATGATGGTTGGTATCAAGCAATTCTTTGTAGATGAAGAAAAACTCAAAGTCAAAATGGCTGAAAGAAAAGCCAATAGTGCTGCTAACCCGAAAGCCAAGAAAAAATCACGTTTCCAAGAGCGTCTCGAAGAAATGCAACGCCAACAACAAGAAATGCTTAAAAACCGCAAAAAATAATCTCATGAAATTTTTTATCGACACCGCAAACCTTACTGAAATCAAAGAAGCCCATGACATGGGAATTCTCGATGGTGTAACCACAAATCCATCTTTGATGGCCAAAGAAGGCATCACAGGTCAAGAAAATATTTTGCAACACTATGTCAATATTTGCAAGATCGTTGATGGCCCTGTAAGTGCAGAAGTGATTGCCACAGATTTTGAAGGAATGGTAAAAGAAGGTGAAGTTTTAGCGGCTTTGCACAAAAATATTGTAGTAAAGATCCCTATGCTTGCAGAAGGTCTTAAGGCCATCAAGTATTTTTCTCAGAAAGGAATTCGCACGAACTGTACACTGATCTTTTCAGCAGGTCAAGCACTTGTTGCAGCAAAAGCAGGTGCAACATACATTTCACCATTTTTAGGTCGTCTAGATGACGTTTCTACAGATGGCTTACAACTCATCGAGCAAATCCGTATCATCTACGATAACTACGCTTTTGACACTGAAATTTTAGCAGCATCTGTGCGTCATCCGATGCATATCATCAATTGTGCGAGTATCGGAGCTGATGTCATGACTGGCCCATTATCTGCTATCAAGGCTTTGGTGAAGCATCCATTGACAGACATCGGTTTACAACAGTTCTTAGCGGATCACGCGAAAGGAAACAAGTAATTCATGCTACCCAAAGAAGAACGCAAGGCTTGGAATGAAGCTTTTTGGGCCGAATTCAAAGCCCACATGCGTGCTTGCTTATCTTCTTCCGGTAAACGCGTCAATTGGGCGAGTTACCCTACGCAAGTCAAGAATACTTACTTGCGCATGATTTGTGAGGGCAGAACGGCGTCTATTTGCTACGACATTCAATTCAAGGACCCAGGCATACAAGCTATTTTCTGGGAACAACTCACTGAATTAAAGGTTGTTTTAGAGAACAATATGTCCGTTCAAACTTCTTGGGAACCGCAATTTATCAATAAAGAAGGGCAAACAATTGGCCGCATTAGCTGGACACTCCAAGACTGCAATTTCTATGAGCGCTCAGACTGGCCAAAAATATTAGCCTTCTTCAAGAAACATCTTCAAGAGTTCGACGTCTTTTATCAAGAGTTCAATGAAATCCTCATTACACTCGTAGACTAACTCTTTTATTATCTTTACAATATGAACTTACGCTACTTGCCTCTTCTCTTACTGTTTTGCACCTTTCAATCTTATGCGCAAACAGAGCTTTTGAACACCACTTTTCAGACAGGCATCCCGAGTAACTACACCCTACTCAATCTTGACAACCAAGCACCAGCTGTAGGTTTTGAACAATTTGCAAGCGGCTGGATCACGACCACTGATCCTGAAAATGCACAAGACACCGTTGCAGCGGTAAGTTCTTACTTTTTAAACGCCGACACTGCTAACCGTTGGCTCATCACCCCGGCGCTTAGCCTCGGGAGTTTTGGCAATTACCTAAGCTGGGAAGCGAAATCGCATGACCCCTCCTACCCAGATGATTACCTCGTTTTACTCTCTACAACGACCAATGATCCTGCGGCATTTACCGACACCATCGGTAACGTCAATGAAGAAAACTTCGATTGGACCTTCAGAAGTGTCAATTTAAGTGCACAGGGCTACAACGATTCAACGGTTTACATCGCTTTCGTTCTTCGTGGCATCGATAACTATATCTTATACCTTGATGATATCAAAGTTGTAAAAGATGACCCTGTAAGTGTTCAAGCACTTGAACAAATTGATTTCCAAGTATATCCAAACCCTACCTCACAATTCATGACTGTAAAAAGTCAAGAAGCCATTGATCTGATCAAAATTTTGGATGTTTCTGGCAAGATTGTACTGCAAACTACGCATCAAGAACTTGATTTACAGTCCTTAATTTCAGGGGCTTATATTTTGGAAGTCATTTCCAATGGCGAAGTTTCCAGAAAAAAGATTCAAAAAATCTAATGCAAGCATTACTTGCTCAAGTAGAAAGCACGGTCAAGGCACAATTCATCGACCAAGAGGGTAGCCATGATTGGCAGCACATTGATCGGGTCAGAAGAACGGCTATGTTGCTACAAAAACAAGAAGGCGGCGATGCAGTCGTTATTGAACTAGCTGCACTACTCCACGACATTTCAGACCACAAATACAACGGCGGCGACTTTGAGGCAGGTGCCAATGTTGCCAAACAACTATTAGAAAAACTAAATTGCCCCGATCAACTCAAAGAACAGGTTTGCCAAGTCATTGCTGTTGTGAGTTATAAGGGTGCGCTCGTCTCAGACCAACAAACAAGTCTCGAAGGGCAAATTGTACGGGATGCAGATCGCCTTGATGCCATTGGTGCAATCGGAATTGCTCGGGCCTTCGCTTACGGCGGAGCAAAAAACAGGGCACTTTATAATCCGGATATTGCACCCACCCTCCATCAAAGCAAAGAAGCCTACGCCCAAGATAAAGGGCATACCATCAATCATTTTTATGAGAAACTACTCTTGCTCAAGGATCGGATGGAAACGGCAAGCGCCAAAGAAATTGCTCAACAACGCCATGAATTTATGCTTGAGTTCTTGGCACAGTTCAAAGCTGAATGGCAATAAATTCCGGATACTTCTCTTTAAAAGCTGTTATCATTTGCGCCAACCTTGCTTTATGTTGCTCAGCTTCTTGGCTCTCTGGATACAAAAGCTTGTGCTGCAGTGCTAGCTCTAAGGCCTCCCATTCTTTTAATACTTGCCCAGTCTGGTCACTAAAGAAGTTGCGTTTGAAATAGTCCCAAACATGAGCCGTCGCTTTTTGATTGGGGTGCACGCCATCCTCCTTGAAAAAAGCATAATCTCTGAGTTGATCAAATACTAATTCATAGGCCGGAAAGTAAGCGCAATTTGTTGCATCAACCAAAGCTTCAACAGCCAATAGTAACCTTGCTTTACTGAGGTTGTTTTCATGTAGGCCATCTTTTGCATGACGCACAGGGCTTACCGTAAAAACTATAGAAATTGCCGGGTTGTGCTGTTTGATCAAGTGAATCAGTGCCTTCCAAGTCTCGACGATGATTTGAACTGTTGTTTGCTCTTTGCTAAATAGTTGGCTTGGCTGCTTGTGGCAGTTCGCGACCAAATTTTGGTCTTCTTGTAAACGATAAGCCCAAGCAC
The DNA here is from genome assembly GCA_044371695.1 of Crocinitomicaceae bacterium. Taxonomy (GTDB): domain Bacteria; phylum Bacteroidota; class Bacteroidia; order Flavobacteriales_D; family Crocinitomicaceae; genus UBA952. Next base: position 5,547 of record JBILTD010000074.1, read on the forward strand.
TACCAAAGGTAATGAGCAAATGGCTGCTATCAAGGAGCGACTTTCTCAGCTGTATTTTTAATTGCGCAAGTTTTTCATGAAGCGCAGCTTCAGACATCGCATAGATACTCCCGGCTAAATCCCATGAGAGCCAAACATCGGCTCTTGGAAAAGTGCGCAAAGTACTAGATTCATCTAGTGCCCAATTTAAAACTTTAGCGATGGCTAAAGGATGAAAGAGCGTGCCGCCCGGATTCACAAGGGCATCAAAGCCATTTTGTTGTAGACGCAAGCCTATTTCATCTGAAAAACAACTCCCTAATAAAAGCAAGTGATTGCCGTGTTCTATTTTTTCTTTGAAGGGGTTGTCGGGAAGCGTCAGCATGAACCTAGTTTGAAAGCAGGTTGTCTGCATGTTGCAAGGCGGCCTCGCTGATTTGTTCCCCACTCATGAGTCTTGCAATTTCATGGCGGCGCTCCTCTAATTGAAGTAAGTGCACAGAAGTCAGCATGCGATCTAATGAAACTTCTTTACTCACTTTGAAATGATGCGCGGCTTTGGCTGCAACTTGCGGTAAGTGTGTAATGGCCAAGCACTGCCCATTTTTGGACATTTCTTGGAGTAAGCTTGCCATTTTCAAAGCCACTTCGCCGGATACTCCGGTATCAATTTCGTCAAAAATAATTGTTGGCAAAGCCTTCTTCTCAGAGACCATTTGTTGCAGGGCCAGCATCAGTCTAGATAATTCTCCGCCACTTGCTGCTTTTTCTACAGCTACGGGCTGATGACCCAAATTGGCCGAAAACAACAACTGAATTTGGGTAAATCCGTTGCTTTGCAGGTTTTCTGTTTGTGTCAAATCAAAAGTTAGTGTAGTATGCGGTAACTTAAGCCCGTGTAGAATTTTTTGCAAACGCTCACTCACTGACGGCGCTCCTTTCAACCTCTGCTCATGGAGTTGTTGAGCCTCTTGTGTCAACGCAAGTTTTTCTTTTTCTAATTGGAGGTCTAAACGGTTGAGCTCTATTTCAAGCTCATGAAGGTTACTCACTTTAGCTGAAAGGTCTGTAAAGACTTGGCGCAACTCACGTACATTTTGAACGCGGTGTTTCAATAAGCAATGATTGAGTTGATCTTGCCACTGTAAGAGTTTTTGTTGTTGTGCTTGATCTAGGTCATATGCTGAATAAGTCGCGGCATCTCTGGCTATTTCTTTGAGCTCAATGAGCATCGCAGACATGCGCTCATAGTAATTCTGCAGCACAGGATCTATGCGTCGGGGTTTTTCAAGTTCTTGATTTACTCTATAGAGTTGTTCATAGACGCCATTGTCTTGCAACAAACTTTCCATACTACCATAAGCCTGCTGAAGCTGTTCACTGTATTCAAAACGTTCTAGGTCTTGTTCTAGCGTTTCAAGTGCTGGATCTTGTAAATTCAAGGCCTCCAACTCATTGAGCATAAAAGCATTGAAGTCTTGTTGCTGCTGTAAACTAGCTAAATCTTGGGCTTTATGAAGCCGCTCTGTACTCAGGTTCAAGAATGCTTTATAACGCTGTTCATAGGCCAAACGCTGTGTGTATAGACCTAACAGCATATCAAGTAAATGCATTTGATAACTCCTAGATTTCAAATCGAGGGTGTTGTATTGCGAATGGATTTGAATAAGTTGAGCCGTTAATTCTTTCAGCACTTGTAATTGAACAGGCGTATCATTGATAAATGCCCTGGATTTTCCTTCTTGAAGAATTTCTCTACGGATAAGTGTTTTGGCCTCGAAATCGAGTTCGTGGATACTAAAGAAATCTTGTAAGGAAGCTGGAATTTCAAATTGCGCCTCAACTATAGCTTTTTTGGCCCCTGGTGCAATGATTTTCAAATCAGCTCTTTCACCAAGAATCAGGTTGGTTGCGGCTAAAATGATAGATTTACCGGAGCCTGTTTCACCAGTCAAGACACTAAAACCCTTGTCAAAATGAAGGGTAACTTCGTCGATGAGCGCGAAATGCTGGATGCGCAACCAGAGCAGCATTATTCTAGAATTGAGTTGTAACGAGTAGCGTTAGCAGGATCTAGTTTCTTGAGTAAAGTCACTAAATCTTGTTTTTCTTTGAGCTCAGAATCGGAAAAGATATTTTTTAATTCTGTGGTTTTGCCAAATAAAAAACTAACAACATTTACGGTGTTTGGGCGTGTTGCCATAATAGGTGTGAGTAAATTCAAAGCAGCAGAGATTGATTTTTTACCTTCTGCCTTGCGATCATAAAGTTGATCTATACCTTGGCGATGATACATGTAAAGACAGGTTCTGTAAGGCTCAAACACAGGTTGTAGCATGTTATCTACAAGATAAAAACGATTTCTTTTGCTACTTTCAGAAGACTTCCAGCCGGGTGCCCCACCTGTTTGGGCAAGCGTAACAATTTGCTGGGCTTCTTGAAAATAAGGAGTCCCACCTTTCGGAGAAAAAGAGTCGTAATCCATACCAATGATGAAATAGGCATAAAAGGCCAAAATAGAGGTAAGATTATCGCGATATTGATTGGGAACATAATTCAAGACAGCCCCTCTTGAGAAACCCGCTTGAAAATTTTCGTCTTGAAAATTAAAAAGTGTTGAATTATAACTACTATTATAAGCAGGTCGAACACTTGAAACCTGAATATCTCCTTTGTAGGCACCTGTTGCCGGAATTTCACGTATTTGAATTTGAATATTGCAATTAATGCGCTCCTCAATCTTGAATTTATCTTTTGTCCAGGCCGTATTATTCATGATTTCAGTGATGCTTTGCTTCATCTGATTGATGATTTCTTGCTCAGTTGAACTCACTTCTACTCTGTTATCTACGATAATATTGACCTGGCAATTGAGTTCTTGCGCCTGTACTAAACTTGTAAAACAAGTTAAAAACAATACAATTAGACTAGTTTTCATGTGTCTTTTCATCTAGTATTTCTAACAAGGCTTGGGCTGCTGCAAACTTTGACATTAGTGGCAAAGCATGCTTTTGACCTTTAGCTCCGAAGATAGTGATAATATTAGTTTCTGAACCAAAACCGCTGACGCCTTCTTGTGGAGTATTAAGTACAATGTAGTCAAGGTTTTTGTCTTGTAATTTCTTTAACGCATTTTCTTCTTGATTATTTGTTTCAAGGGCAAAACCAATTACTTGTTGCTGTT
>JBILTD010000075.1:0-8705 GCA_044371695.1 Crocinitomicaceae bacterium
TTATGGAAATGTTTGTGCTGAAATGTAAGAAAGGTATAACTTCGACAAAATTTTTCATTTACGACTATGTCACACGTCTCTACCCAAAAGATTTCACTGGCTGGATTATTGATCACAACAGGAATAGTTTTTGGGGATATCGGCACCTCGCCACTCTATGTTTTTCAGGCAATAACAGGTGGCGGAAAGAATATTTCGGAGCCATTCATTTTAGGTGCACTTTCAAGCGTTATTTGGACATTGATCCTTTTGGCAACCATTAAGTATATCTTCTTTGCTTTAAATGCAGATAATAAGGGTGAGGGTGGTATTTTTGCCCTCTTTGCTTTACTAAAGAAAAAGAACTACAAATGGATCATTATTCCTGCTCTAATAGGATGTGCGACACTCATGGCCGATGGTTTCATTACGCCAGCCATTTCAATTTCGTCAGCAGTAGAAGGGATCAATGCCATTAATCCAGATGTGCCAGTCATACCTATAGTTGTTACCATTATTGTTTTATTGTTTATGATTCAGCAGTTTGGTACTGCTGCTATTGGTAAAATGTTTGGTCCTGTAATGGGGATTTGGTTTATTTTCCTTGGCTACTTAGGTGCCATTCATATTTTTGATAATCCTGTGGTATTGCAGGCATTTAATCCTTATTGGGCCTATAATCTTGTGGCTAATGTAGATGGTGGTTTTGCGGTTTTGGGTTCAGTTTTCTTGTGTACAACTGGGGCAGAGGCACTTTATTCAGACCTTGGGCATTGTGGGAAAGGAAATATTCGTTTGAGTTGGGCCTTTGTATCTGTTTTATTAGTGACAAATTATTTAGGACAGGCGGCATTGTGTTTATCTCCAAATTTTCATGAGCTACATAACGAAACTGTTTTTTACAGTATGGTCCCACGAAATATTTTGCCATTTGCTATCGGACTTGCTACTGCGGCAACAATTATCGCCTCTCAAGCGCTCATTACAGGAGTATTTACACTGATGAACGAAGCGATAAAATTGAAGCTTTGGACCAACTTAAAAGTAAAATACCCTTCAGATCACCAAGGTCAGATTTATATTCCGTTTATCAATTGGTTTTTAATGGCAGGTTGTTTGTTGGTGATTGCAATCTTCAAAGAATCAAGTGCGATGGAGCACACCTATGGCTTAGCTATTACCATTGATATGGTTATGACCTCGATCTTGTTGGCTTTTTTATTGATGCTAAAATATCCAAAGGCAAAAGCATTTTATGTAGCAATTTTTGGCATCTTTCTGGCTATTGAAGGCGTATTCTTACTTTCCAACCTAGGTAAAGTTGTTTCAGGAGGCTGGTTTACACTAATTCTTGCTTCCACGTTTTTTGGGATTTTATACTTGTATTTCAAAGCGAAGCAATTGCGCACGAGTATTACGGAGTATTTACCAATGAATTCTGTAATCCCTTTAATAAACTCAGTTAGAGATGATAAGAATTTAGAGTTTGAAGCGACTAATTTGGTGTTCCCGACAAGGTCAGATTCTGCTAACAAACTCGATCTAACCGTATATCATTCTTTGTTCTACAAGAAGCCTAGAAAGGCCGGCACCATTTGGTTCTTGCACTTAGATATTCTTAACGAACCATGGGGAGTGCATTATTCAGTGCATCAAATCATTGACAAGCGTTGTTATTTTGTCACGCTGCAAATGGGCTTCAAAGAAGAGCACCGCATTGAATACATGATGCGCAAAATTTACTGCAAGATGATTGAAAAAGGCGAACTCAGCGGAGAAAGTATTTTTGATAGTGTTCGTGGGAAGTTAGATCAGGTTGATTTTAAGTTTATTGTTTTGAATTCAAGAGTAGCGATGGACAACCAGCTGACACCTTTCCAAAAATTATGTGTGCGCGCCTATCGTTTTGTGAAGTCAACAGGTTTAAAACCAGCCGAAGATTTTGGCCTTGACAAAACCAATGTTTTGGTTGATTACATTCCGATTACTGTAGCCAAGCAAGTTGATCAAGAACTCATTGAAGACTTCGAGAACTACTCGCAAACTATTTCTACAAATTATACCTCCAAGTAATCGAGATCTTTGCCGAAGGTTTCATGTAATTGGCTCAAACTATAAAGGGCGAGCCCGATAAAAATTATTCCCACCACTGAGGCGGATACGCCGTCATTGATGCCCATTCCGATGAAGAGGCCGAAAAGCAATACGACTATATTGACCGAACCCCTTACAAAATTCGGAATCGTGTTGGCTGCAGTTGAGCGGATATTGGTGCCAAATTGTTCGGCAGCGATCGTTACAAAGATGGCCCAGTAACCCGTGCCAGCGCCTAATAAAAAGCACATCAGGTAATAGGTAGCTGAACTATTATTGAGGTTATGCAAATAGACCAAAAAGAAGAGCGTGATGGCCAATGAAAACCATAAATAAAGCTGCACTACCTTTTTGCGGCTTTTCCACCACTGGCTCAGAAAACCAGCCAGTAAATCGCCAGCACTGAGGCCAAGATAGCAATACATCACGGCCTTCCCGTTTGAAATGTCATAGACGCCTAACCAAGGCCCGAAATTATCGGCAGAGTTCATTACTAATAAGCCAACCGTATACCAAATCGGAATGCCAATGCTGATGCAATGCAGATACTTGATGAAGTTTTGTTTTTGCCCGAAAATAAGTTTCAAGTTCCCTTTTTGAATGCTACTATCATGGCTCATTTGTTCGAAAAATCCAGATTCCAAAGCGCCAACGCGCAAGAGCAGTAATACCAAGCCCATCGCACCTCCAATCAGATACACCACTTGCCAATTGGCGGGTTTCCAACCTGAGATGTTTTCAATGAGTGCTCCAACAGCTTGGCCTTCGGCACCAATGAGCGATGCAGCAACCGCCCCAAGCGCTCCGAACGTCACCACAATCATGGTGCCGTAACCCCGCGTTTCTTTGGGCATGAGTTCGCTAATCAGCGTAATGCCCGCGCCCAATTCTCCGGCTAAGCCAATCCCGGCCAAGAGTCTGATCACTGTATAACTCGGAATATCAGTGACAAAGGCATTTAAAATATTGGCCACAGAATAGAGTAGAATAGAGCCAAAAAGCACTTTCAAGCGACCTTTTTTATCGCCTAAAATGCCCCACAAGATGCCTCCTAGCAACATCCCGAGCATTTGAATGTTAAATAAGTACTTTCCAGTGGCTGCCCGAACTGCTGCGTCAGCATCAGGCATGATTGTTGCTAAACTTTCAGCCTTAACGACCCCAAAAAGCACAAGGTCATAGATGTCGACGAAGTAACCTAAAGCCGCTATAATAATGAGAAACAGAACCTTGCGCTGCGCTTGCATAGACTGAGAATTAAATAGAAAAATCGTCCAATAATACGTAATTTTAAAGAAAAATCAAGATGGTACATCACATCGGTCAACAAAGTTCAATTTTGGGTCAGTACATGGCCGAAATCAGAGCGGTTGGTATCCAGGAAGATCGCCTGCGTTTCAGACACAATTTGTCTAGAATTGCAGAAATCCTGAGTTATGAGCTGTCTAAAACACTGCCAAGTGTGCAACAAGAAGTGCAAACACCGCTAGGTCTTGCAACGGTGCCAGCACTTCAAGAACAGCCCGTGCTTTTTACCATTCTGCGTGCAGGTCTAGCTATGCACGACGGCGTATTGCGCACCTTTGACCACGCAGACAGTGCCTATATCTCTGCGTATCGCAAGCACAGCTCTCCTGAAGATTTCGAAATCGAGGTGGAGTATTTAGCCATCCCAGATATCGATCATAAAATTTGGATCATCTCGGACCCGATGTTGGCCACGGGCAGTTCTATGGTAGCGGTCTATCAGGCCCTCAGAAAACATGGCGCCTCAAGTCAGGTGCATATTGTTTCGGCCATTGCTACGCCTGAAGCTTTGGCTTTCGTCAAGGCAAAACTGCCAAGTACCACTCAAATTTGGGTGGCTGCCATCGATGCAGAACTCACTGCAAAATCATACATCGTACCAGGTCTCGGAGACGCCGGCGACCTCGCATTCGGAATCAAACAATAAGCTAACAACCACATGAACTGGATCGGATTCTGGAGTATTTATTTTTTAGCCATGGTCAAATTCATGGTGTCTACCTTGCCAGGCCCAGGTTTTAAAATGGCCTTTCACGAAACATGGTTGGCTGCATTTTTAGGTGCGGCAACTGCTTCAGCCGTTTTTTATTTTGGCAGCGAAGTCGTAATGCGCGTTTCTCACAGGCGCCGCATACAAAAGCGCGACGCCGCATTGGCTGCAGGTAAAGAACCCATCAATTATAACAAGCCAACCCGAACCAAAAAATTCATCATTCAGGTCAAGCATCGCTTTGGTTTTTATGGCATTACGCTTTTTGCCCCGCTTTTATTCTCCGTCCCGATTGGCAATTATGTAGTGGCTAAGTTTTATGGAAAATACCAAACCACCTTCTGGTTTGTGTTGCTTGGTTTGGCCTTCAATGCCTTTCTTTTGACATTAATCAGTTATGCCCTCCTCTAAGCGTCATCTCTTTTTTGACCTCGACCGCACCCTTTGGGATTTCGACAAAAATTCTGAGAATGCCTTGCGTCAAATTTTTCACGAAGAAGAACTCGAGGCGCGCTTGGGTGGTTTTGAGCATTTTCATCAGCAATATATTTATCAGAATGCCCATCTATGGAAGCTCTACGGGAAAGGGAAAATTAAAAAGGATGAACTGCGTTATGAACGCTTTCGTGTTACGCTCAAGCACTTTAAAATTCAAGACGAAAATTTAGTCAGGAGGCTCTCGGATGCTTATGTCCAGATTTCTCCGTTACAAACCGCATTGTTCCCCGAGGCCATTGAAACGCTAGAGGCCCTTCAGCAAATGGGTTATCAATTGCATATCATTACCAATGGTTTTCAAGAAGTACAGTTTGTGAAGCTTGAAAATTGTGGCCTCCGTGCTTTTTTTGATGTGATTGTCTGCTCAGAGTTCATTGGAAAAAATAAGCCCGATCCAGCCATCTTTAAATATGCCCTGAATCAGGCCAATGCCAAAGCTGAAGCGTCAGTAATGATCGGCGATGACTACCATGTCGATGTAGCAGGAGCTTTACGTGCGGGTATGCAAGCCATCTGGTTTGATCCGAGTGCTAAAAATAGCTACGCTTATGAGCACTGCATTTCAGAGCTCTCTGAACTCTTGACCTTAATACCTAAATTGAGTTTAACCTACTAGTTCTTGGCGCGTTCTTTCGTACAAGACCATTCCGGTTGCCACACCAACGTTCAAAGAAGAAATAGCGCCTTTCATTGGAATTTTACAGCTGATGTCGGCCATATTGATGAGGTCTTGAGTAATGCCCGATTCTTCAGAACCCATAATGATGGCTACACTACCGCGCAAGTTGGTTTCATGCAAAGGCACCAAAGCTTTCTCGGTACAAGCTACCAAGCGCAAGCCCGACTGCTGTAAATAGAACAACGATTGCTTGAGTTGCTCTGTTTTACAAATTGGCAAACGGTTGAGTGCACCGGCAGAAGCTTTCATGGCATCTGCGGTGGCAAGAGCAGAACCTTTACTCGGGATTAAAATAGCGTCAACACCCATGCATTCAGCACTTCTGATAATGGCGCCGAAATTGCGCACATCGGTGATGCGGTCAAGTACGAGTACACTTGGTTTTTTACCTTCCTCGAGCCACTGATCAATGAGCGGTTCGATTTCTTGGTAAGAAATAGGAGGAATCATGGCAATGACACCTTGGTGGTTGCCAGTTGTGAGTGAATCTAGTTTTTGATTCGGAACGTACTGTAAAAAGTAATTTTTGCCGGTAAGGGCAGTCCTGAGTTCTTCAAAAAGCTCTTTGTTGATGCCTTTTTGAATCAGGATTTTATTGAGTTCACGACCTGCATGAACCGCTTCGAGAACAGCTCTGATACCAAAGATGATATCGGTGCGTTCTTTGCGTTGGTACGTTTTTTCTTTGCGTTCTGGACGCTCGTTTTTTTGGTAATTGTTTTCCATTAGTGGATGTTAAATTCGAGGTCTACATTGCCCTCGAGGGTGCGAGCGACTGGGCAAGCTTTGCCTGCTGCGATCACTTTTTTCTTGGTGGTTTCGTCCCAGTTGTTGCCACTGAGATCGAGATCGACGATAATTTTTGCAATGCGACGGGGCTCGGAAGCCATGATTTTTTCGACGCTTGCTTCTGCTGCAGTAAAGCTAATGCCGTGATTCTGACAATAAATGCCCATAATGGTCATGATGCAAGAAGCCAAAGAGGTGGCTACAAGGTCAGTGGGTGAAAATGCTTCGGCCCGGCCGTGGTTATCTAGTGGGGCATCAGTAATGATTTTGGTGCCTGAACCGAGGTGTTCACACTGGGTTCTGAGTTCACCTAAATAGCTAACACGTGCAGTTTTCATGTGGCAAAGTTAATACTTCACCTCGACAAATCCGTGTTTCTCGATAGGTATTCCTCCTTCAAACGTCGCTTTGATCACATAAAAGTAGGTGCCTTCTGTTACAGTTTCTCCGTCAAATGTTTTCCCATTCCATGATGAAGCTGGGTCTGTATAAGTGTAAATTACAGTTCCCCAACGGTTTAAGATATTGCATTCAAAGGTATTTAGACCACTGTATTGCACGTAAAATCGGTCGTTTTCTTTGTCGGAAGACAATACAATGATATTTGGCGCAAAGATGTCACATGGTTTGATGCCTATCGTAGCAACATCCGAATAACTATAGCAAGCATTCGAAATGGTATAAGTGTAATCGCCTGGATTTGATACAATTCTTGGATCCTCTGTATTGCCATCAGACCATATGGCAGTGACTGACGGAACATAAGTGGGCTGTAGTGTCCAAGCTGAAATTGTGGTGTCTTTTGCTGTATTGATGTAAAATGGATCAAGGGAGAAACTACTTCCTTGGCAAATATTGGTGTCAAGTAAAGCTAAGTACATATAAGGTGGAAACTCAATTGTTTCAGTGAGTACTGTACCGCAAGCGCTGTCTATGAAGAAAACATTGTAGACGCCAGCGTAGTCAGTACTGATGCTTGGATTGTTCGCATGAATATCTGAAAAATGCAAAGCTGTATCAAGGCAACCCCAGGTTCCACCAAGCGCGCTAATGGTACTATTGATTTGAACATTGTAATCACAACCAATGCTATCGAGGTGAATGTAAGGTTGTACATAAAGTTCTAGTTGCGTTGAGGTAGTGTGATTACAAATAGAGTCAGTAAAAGTAAGGGTATATGTTCCTGAATTGTTTGCCGTAATTAAAGGGTTTGCTGCCGTATTGTTAGGACCAAAAGTAAGCGAGTTTTGGGCGTTGCTGCTCGTGTAGGTCCAGTAGCCGCCAGGTGCTGCCACTTGGGTACCACCGACCTGATAACTAAGTTGACAAAGCGCCGTATCTGCAAAAATCACAGGGTTAATTGGAAGCGTCAGGACACTACTTAAGGTTTGTTGGCAAGCGTTGTCAGTGAATGATATGGTATAGGTCCCGGGTGCACTTAATGTAATTAATGGGTTGAGATTGGAAACACTACTAAAACTGACGTTCGGTGAAGATGCAGACCACGTACCACCAGGAGCAACAGTGCCGCTTACTTGAAAGGTATTTTGGCAAAGCTGTTGGTCATCAAAAATTGTGGCAGCGTTGGTTCCAAATACCGTAAACGTGGTGTCGGTGCTACATAAACCCGCTGAATCGAGGAGGTTGATGGTGTAGGTGCCAGCTCCTAATGAGTTGGTGAATTGGGCATTGAGCGTTGGATTACTCAAGCCCCAACTTACCGTAGAGTAGGCAGCTGCATTCGGAATGGTAAGTGTAACGCTGGTATCTGGTGGACAGAATGCCAAAGGGCCTTGTAAGTTGATCGGCAAGGGGTTGATGACCGTAAAGGTGTCGGTGATGTGTTTGTAGCACCCATTCTTACTGACGGTTACGCCGTAAATCTGAGAAGTACTAATTGAGCTTGTTGGCATCACGGTGAAGTCATCCCAGAGGTAGCTGTCATAAGGGGCATTGGCAACACTGAGGTCAATGCTGCCGCAAGAATTGGTAATGAGCAATGCTGCGGAATCGAGGTTATTAACAATGGTATCAATGACCACAACGAAAGTGAGGGCGGTTACACCGGGTGTTGGCGCATTGTTGTCGGTGGCGGTAACAGTGATGTTGTAGGTGCCCATGGTGGCCAAGCTTCCAACAGCTCTTAGGACAATATTTGCGGTGTTTCCGGGTGTATTTGATATTTGCTGCAGCGTAGTGAGCCCCCCATTTGAATAGGTAATACTCGTGCTTTGGTTGATTTCAGGAGACAGGAAGTTGATGGAGAAATCTGCGGAATCGCCGAGTGCACAAATTTTAAAGGTATCGCAAGAAGCGATTCCTTCCGGGATTGGCGGGATGTTTCCACCATTGGAGGCATCAAAAGCAAAGCTCTTGAAGTCTAGCCAGTCAATGCCGTCAGGATTTCCGAGCGCCCCATCGAAGTCATTGCCTGGGTGGTCAAAGCGAGAAATGAGGAAGTAAGCCAAACCATCTCCTTTATTGGCACCTGCAGTTGCAGGAACGCCTCCAAAACCATTGACACCCTGGGAGGCATCTCCGGTAGTCCAGTCCATGTTTTGGTAGCAGAAAGCCACGTTTCCACCGTCAATGACAGGGTCAGAGCCATTGGTAATGATCAATTGAAACGTATTGAGTTTGTCGCCGTGA
>JBILTD010000076.1:0-8704 GCA_044371695.1 Crocinitomicaceae bacterium
CTGGCCAGGCGGGCGTCCGAACCATTATTTATTCGACCTCAATCGCGATTGGGCCTGGATGACCCAAATCGAATCTGCAGTCCGAATTCAACAGTATAATCAATGGTTGCCACACGTTCATGTCGATTTCCATGAGCAAGGAATCAATGAACCTTATTATTTCCCACCTGCTGCTGAACCTTATCACGAAGTAATTACCGATTGGCAACGCGAATTTCAAAAAGAAATTGGAAAGAACCATGCTGGTTATTTCGATAAAGCCGGTTGGCTCTATTTTTCAAAAGAAATTTTTGACTTACTATATCCAAGTTACGGCGATACGTACCCAACTTATTCAGGCAGTATTGGCATGACCTATGAGCAGGGTGGAAGTGGCCGTGCTGGCTTAGCGGTCATCACCCAAGTTGGCGATACCTTGCGATTGTCAGACCGCGTTGCGCATCATGTGACAACTGGGTTGTCTACGGTTGAAACCAGTGCCCGAAATGCACAAAAATTGGTGGCTGAATATCAAAAATTCTACAAGCAAAAAGATTTCAAATATGAATCTTATGTGCTCAAGGGCTCAAGTAATCAGATAGAGCCGTTGTTGGTGTTGCTCGGAAAAAACAACATTCAGTGGCAAATGATTTCTACGAGTACCCAGGCCATTGCAGCCAAAGGATTTCATTTCAAGACGGGTGCTCAAGAAGCCTTTAAACTGAATATTGGCGATATCATTGTCTCTACTCAACAAGAAAAAGGAACGCTTGTCTCTGTTTTATTCGAACCCAGAACCAAGCTTTCAGATAGCCTCACGTATGACATTACAGCTTGGTCCTTGCCATATGCTTATGGCATTGACGCTTATGCTGTTGAGCAAGAAATCAAAGCAACGCCATTTGCAGCTACTGGTCAGAAACAATCAGATTTTTTTGCTGTTGAGGGTTTTACGGCCTACGCTGTAAGGTGGGAAAGCATGCAAACAGCAAGATTTTTAAATGCAGTTCAACAAGCTGGTCTAAAAGTATATTTTCATGAAAAAGGATTCAAATTAGCCGGTAAAACCTATGCGCCGGGGACATTATTGTTGTTGGTTGGTGAAAACAAGGGGCTTGATTTGCATGCAATGGTCAATGACTACTCGAAACGCTATCAGGTGGATATCACAGGACTTACAACTGGAATGGTAGATGCCGGAGCCGATTTTGGTTCTTCGTCGGTAAAGCTCGTTCCTAACCCAAAGGTTGGCATCTTAGCTGGCGATGAATTTTCATCTTTGAATGTGGGTGAAATTTGGCATTTCTTTGAACAGCAGTTGAACAAAGGAGCTCACCTTATTTTTGCCGATGATTTAAATGCAGCCTTAGCTACTTTAGATGTTTTGTTTGTTCCTGAAGGCGGCTATGATATTGCAGGAAATGAGCAATTACTATCATGGATTTCAGCAGGTGGTAAGCTCATCGTAACGGGTGGTGCAGTCGATGCTTTGGTCAATCAAGAAGGTTTTGGTATCAAACGCAAAGAAGGATCTGCCGGAGCTACCAATGCACTCAGTTATGCCAACCAAGAGCGCGATCAAATCTCCGATGCCATCATTGGTGCTATTTACCCTTGCGTATTCGATAACAGCCATCCAATGGCCTTTGGTTACAACGGTTATTACACCTTACGTCAGGGCGCTACAGCTTATCAAATTGAAGGCAGCTCTGTCTTCAAACTAGACAAGAACGCTACCGCAGTAAACGGCTTTGTGGGTGCAAGAGTGAAACAACAGCAATCTGAAGCAGCCATTGCCGGAACAGTTTCTTATGGCCGCGGTGCAGTCGTGTACCTCATCGATAACCCTCTCTTCCGAGGTTTCTGGGAAAGCGGTAAACTCATGGTGGTGAACGCGATGTATTTTGTGAATGAGTAGGTTAGTCGTCGTAGTGAAATCTACATTTTAAAACAATAACTTGTTGATCTAGTACTTGATAAATCAATCGGTTTTTTTGATCGATTCGGCGAGACCAAAAACCGGTATATTGAAACTTAAGAGGTTCTGGCATGCCAATACCGTCAAATGGATTTCTGAGAATATCCTTAAGAAGTTGGTTTATTTTAATAATTTTCTTTTTGTCTTGGCTCATCCAATATTGGTAGTCATCCCAGGCTCTTGGGGTAAAGCTGATATTCATTCTGGGATAAAATCAATCATGTCCTTTCCAATTTGTTGGATTGAGGCATCTAAGTGTGCTTTGTTTTTAATGGATGAAAGTTCAAGACTTGTGGCGCACAATGAGTTGTACTCTTCTAATGACATAACAACAACGGCTTTGCCCTTTCCTCTGTGAATAATTAGGGTATCAACATTTGTAATGACTTGATCGAGAAACTGTTTGAGTTCTTTTCTAAATTCTGAATAAGTTGCGCTTAACATAAGTACCGATTTAGGTACAAAATTACGTACTTTTAACATAGGAGTTAGTTTTCTTCAAAAATAAACCAGTCCTATAAAAGTCTATTCAGTAGATTCTCGGATATGGCAACAAAAATTTACTTACTCCTCTTCGCTATCGCCTGATACACCACATGTTGTAAATCTGTGCGGATGTTCATGTCGCGGAGTTTCCAGTTGTCTTGGTTGGGGTGTACGCGGTTGGATAAAAAGATAAAGATGACTTTGTTTTTGGGGTCTGCCCAGGCCAGCGTTCCTGTGAATCCAGAGTGCCCGAAGCTTTGTTGAGAGGCGAGTTCATCACAGGTGCCTCCACCGCTGGCATTAGGACGGTCAAAACCGGCTGCTCGGCGGTTGCCAGGATATTGTTGTTTGGTAAATTCGTTGTAGGTAGCCTCAGAAAAGAAGCGCTGCCCGGCCATTTGGCCTTTGTTCAGGAAAAGTTGCATCACATGTGCCAAGCTCCAGGCATTTGAAAAGATCCCAGCATGGCCCGCAACGCCGCCGAGCATGGCAGCCCCCGGATCGTGGACATAGCCCCTGAGCAATTGCTTTCTAAAAGTTTGGTCGTCTTCAGTCGGGACAATTTCTTTGCTTTGAAATAGATTTTTAAGGGGCTGATACAAAATGCGATTAAGCCCAAGCGGCAAATAAATTTCGCGACGCAAATAACTTGCTTGGCTTTCACCGATGAGCCTTTCTAAGATAGGTTGGGTAAAGTAATAGCAAAGGTCAGAATAGACATATTTTTTTGGGCCCAACTCAGAACGCATGATTTGCGCATACATCGTGTCTTTGTATGCTTTGCGCATATACATCCCGTTTGCAACTTCAAGTGCAAAGGTTTCGGAGTAGCTGCTTTGGTATATTTCTGGTTTCCATTTGCCTTCCGTGAGTGTTCTTTTGTAAAATGGAATCCAGGGTGTAAGGCCTGCCTGATGCGCCATGATTTCGCGGATTTTAAGCGCTCCAAAAGGTGTTTGCCCTGTTATTTCAGGAATATATGAACCGATACTTCGGTCAAGATCAAATTTACCTGCGCTGTGTTGTTTCATCGCGAGTAGAGTAGAAGCAGCAATTTTGGTAACCGAAGCGATGTCGTACAACGATTTCAAATCAATGGCAGCTGCATCGGCCTCATATCCTTGTTTGCCATAAGCTTTGTGCCAAATGATTTTATTCTCAACGGCAACGAGTAATTGGCAACCTGGGTAGGCTCCGGCTGCAATGCCTTTTTCTGCAATTTGATCAAGTCCTTTGAGTTCAGCACTTGCAATGCCTAACTCTTCGGGCAGGGCAATTCCGAGACGGCCATTTTCTTGAAGTTGAGCGGCACTTAGGCCACCCATGATGAGTTGGGCCACTTGGCTTTGTGCAACGGGGTGGTTTTCATGCGCGAGTAAAATGGCGTCAAAAAGCGCAGTATCAATGTGTTTAAGGGCTTTGTGATCACCGAAAAGCACCAGAATATTTTGGTTTTTCGGGTCTATTATTTTTGATTTTTGTACGGCCCACTCAGGAATTTCATTTTGATTGGGCTTTTGTGCATGCAGACTGAAAATACAAACTTCATGTTTTGTGAGACCGTAGTATTTATCAACCATAGCAGAAATTTGAAGCGTATCGGCGTTGAATACAGCCATTCTGTCTGCATAAAGTTTTAATGTTTCGGTAAAAACTGATGAATTCCCACCCAGTGCAATACAAGCCATTTTTTGATCGAGCCTCCCGAGAGGAAGCAAAGCTTGCTTATTTTTCAAAAGCTCGATGTGCTTGCGGTAGGTTTCATTTTGCGCTGCTGGGCTCATGGCATTCAATGCGGAAAGTTTTGGGCTTAGCCAGGTGCTTGGAAGTTCATATTGAAACTTAGAACGACTTTCTGCTTGCTGTGTATTTTGAGAAACCTTGGGAATATAGCGTAGTGAAATAAATCCAAGTAAGGCTATAACAAAGAGAGAGGAGAAGAGGCGCATGCGTTTCATTTAGCCTCAAAACTAACGAAAATACAGCGCTTTTCAAAACTCAAAGTGTAGTTCTGACACTTACTTTAATATAGTGTTTTTTCTTTAAAAACGCAAATTAAGTTCTGCACATTTCTGCACAATTGATGTTTACAAAAACCTAATATAAATCATGGTTTGAGCCTGCTAAGTGCCTTAAATTTGTCGCGTCAAACAACTCTAATTACACAACATGGAACAACATGGCAAATTCGGTAAAAATGCCGACCTCTCCCAGAGCATTGGCTTGTCCGAAACCGGAGATCAATTCTGGAATCTTACGCCTGCAGAACTCATCGAAGATTGTATCATTTTAGGTGAAGGAATGCTCACAGATACCGGTGCGCTAGCCATTGAAACAGGAGAGTTTACAGGTCGTTCACCAAAGGACCGCTTCATCGTGCGCGATGCCATTACAGAAAATGCTGTATGGTGGGGCGACATCAATATTGGTTTTGAGCCCGCAAAATTTGATGCCCTTTATGAGCGCATGAAAACACATTTAGCAGAACAAGATCTATATGTTCGCGATGTATATGCATGCGCAGACCCAAGCTTCAAACTCAATATTAGAGTAGTGGCAGAATTGCCATGGTCTAGTTTGTTTGCACACAACATGTTTTTGCGTTGTACTCCTGAAGAGCTAGAGAACTTCTCACCAGAATGGCATATTGTTTGTGCACCAAGTTTCCAGGCTGATCCAGCCATTGATGGAACACGTCAGCACAATTTTGCCATCTTGAATTTTACTAAAAAAATGATCTTGATTGGTGGTACGGGCTATACTGGTGAGATCAAAAAAGGAATTTTCTCCGCACTTAACTTTATCTTGCCGCATGAAAAGAATGTGCTTTCGATGCACTGTTCTGCAAACATTGGTGAGGCAGGAGACACTGCTATCTTTTTTGGTTTATCGGGTACGGGTAAAACAACACTATCTTCTGATCCAAATCGCCGCTTAATTGGCGATGACGAGCACGGTTGGTCTGCAAACAGTGTCTTTAATTTCGAAGGCGGTTGTTATGCCAAAACCATCGACCTCTCTCGTGAAAAAGAACCACAAATCTATGATGCCATTCGTTTTGGTGCCTTGTTAGAGAATGTGGGCTTTCCACAAGAATCTTCTTCACCTGACTACTCTGACGGAAGCATCACAGAAAACACCCGTGTTTCTTACCCGATTCACCACATCGACAACATTGCAGTTCCATCGGTTGGTTCGGCACCTAAAAATATTTTCTTTTTAACAGCTGATGCTTTTGGAGTACTCCCTCCAATTTCAAGGTTGACAAAAGAACAGGCGATGTATCATTTCATGTCTGGCTATACAGCGAAAGTTGCCGGAACTGAAGTAGGTATCACAGAACCAACCACTACTTTCTCTGCTGGTTTTGGCGCTGCGTTCTTGCCTTTGCACCCAGCTAAATATGCCAAATTACTCGGTGAAAAAATTGAAGGTACTGACATCAAAGTTTGGTTGATCAATACGGGCTGGTCTGGTGGCTCTTATGGCGTTGGGTCACGCATGAAGTTGTCTTATACCCGTGCTATGATTACAGCCGCTCTAAACGGCCAACTCGACAACGTGAGCTTTGAAACGATGCCTATTTTTGATTTGGCTTTTCCAACTTCTTGTGAAGGTGTGCCTGCTGAATTACTGAATCCTAGAAATA
This sequence comes from Crocinitomicaceae bacterium, assembly GCA_044371695.1. Lineage (GTDB taxonomy): Bacteria > Bacteroidota > Bacteroidia > Flavobacteriales_D > Crocinitomicaceae > UBA952. Next base: position 6,093 of record JBILTD010000076.1, read on the forward strand.
CTTGGGTCGACAAAGCAGCCTATGACCAAACAGCGGCAAATCTCGCTTCGAAGTTCGTCAAGAACTTTGAAAAGTTTGCTGCCGAAACAGATGCTGCAATTTTAGCAGCAGCGCCTCAACTAACCCTTTAACCTCCTTTCCATCAGTCAACGAGATTGGAAAGACCAAGGGCCGCATTAGCGGCCCTTTTTTATTTTGGTTATGATTAACCTTAAAAAATAGCGTAAAAAAAAGCCCTGACCGTAAGGACAGGGCTCGATAAGAGTTGAGAACGAATTAACGCTTGTGCATTGGTTCGTCAGATACAGTTAATTTTTTACGGCCTTTGCGACGACGCGCAGCCAATACACGACGACCGTTTTTTGTGGCCATACGGCTACGGAAGCCATGTTTGTTTCTTCTTTTTCTTACCGATGGTTGAAACGTTCTTTTCATGTCGTGTCGTTATTTGTAATGTTTTTGGGAATGCAAAGATAGTGATTTTTTTAGAAATTCAAATTCTTTGCACAAAAATGATGAAAAAAAGCCAGCACCCCAAGAAAGGAGCTTATTTTTGTACTGCTAAGCGCAAAGCCATGATGAGACCCAAAAAGAAATCCGAGCAAAAAGTAAAACTTACAAAAGCAAGCTGGAAAAAGGCTGGTCGCTTTTTACGCTACTTGAAACCCTATGCCGGCACCTATTTCATCGGTTGGATTTTTTTGGTGTTAAGTACGTCCGCAGGTCTGGTTTTCCCGTACCTCATGGGTAAACTGCTCGGAACCACCAATGCAAGCGCTCAGCCCGAACAGGCGATTCGCTTGATTGATCTTTCCAATGTCAATCAAATTGCACTAGCGCTTTTTGCTTTGTTCTTTTTTCAGTCTGTTTTTTCCTTTGTGCGCGTGGTCTTGTTTAATAACGTCACAGAAAATGCCCTACGCGATATGCGCAACGACGCGTTTCAAAAGTTGGTCTACATGCCCATGGATTTTTTCAACCGTCAGAAGGTTGGTGAATTGACTTCCCGGGTGGCGACAGACATCACCCAAATTCAAGAAGTTCTCCGAACTACAATAGCTGAGTTTTTCAGGCAGATCATAATTGTTGTTGGTGGCATCGCTTTTTTATTCTTCATTTCCTGGAAGTTGTCCTTGATCATGTTGGCCACGGTTCCGGTAATGGCCATCGTAGCCGTCTTTTTTGGTCGCTATATCCGCAAACTCAGTAAAGAGGCCCAAGATTACATCGCAACCTCCAATTCGATCTTAGAAGAAGCCCTAACAGGTATTGCCAATGTAAAAGCATTTACCAATGAATGGTTTTTACTTGGCAAATACAAAAAGTCAACGCAGCAAAGTCGTGACCTCAACGTGCGCAGCGGCATTTGGCGTGGTCTTTTTGTCTCGTTTATTATCTTTTGTTTGTTCGGAGCCATTGTATTTATCGTGTGGAAAGGGTTGCTCATGACCCAAGGACCCAATCCAGAATTGGCCTCTGAAGGATTTTATCAGTTTGTGCTTTTTACCATCATGATGGGCGCTTCTATTGGTTCCTTGCCTGATTTATATGCTAGTGTTCAGAAGGCGGTAGGAGCTACTGAAAATTTGTTGGATATACTTGAGGAGGAAACCGAATTCTCAGCATCAAGTTCCAAGCCGGCCCTTCATTTTGATGGTTCAGTTCGTTTTGAAAACTTACATTTCAGTTATCCGCAGCGCTCGGACATTGAGGTACTCAAAGGCCTCAATTTCACTTTAGCGCCAAACCAAACACTTGCTTTGGTTGGTCAAAGTGGTTCAGGAAAATCTACCATTGCGAATTTAGTGTTGCGCTTTTATCAACCAACGTCGGGCCAAATTTACTTCGGATCAACGCCGGCTACCGATTTTGATTTACAGGCCTTGCGCCAACACATGGCAATTGTACCGCAAGAAGTATTGTTGTTTTCCGGAAGCATTCTTGAAAACATCCGCTTTGGTAACCCAGCTGCCTCTGACGATGCAGTGATTGAAGCGGCCAAGAAGGCCAACGCTTGGGAATTCATTCAAAGCTTTCCTGAGCAGTTGCAAACCGAAGTGGGGGACCGCGGTATTCAGTTATCTGGCGGGCAAAAACAGCGCATTGCTATTGCCAGAGCCATTCTGAAAAATCCAAGTATTTTAATCCTGGACGAAGCTACCTCGGCCCTAGACTCTGCTTCTGAAAAATTGGTACAAGATGCTTTAGAAGATCTCATGAAAGGACGCACCTCTATCGTGATTGCACATCGCTTGTCTACAATTAAGCAAGCCAATCAAATCTTGGTCTTGCAAGAGGGCACTATCGTAGAAAATGGTGATCATCAAAGCTTAATGGCGCAAAATGGCCAATATGCCGCCTATGTAGCGCAGCAAAATATGCAAGATTAAAGCCAGGAAATGAATTGTAGGATTCAGTATGTTGCTAAATAAAAAGAACCCTTTTTGAGTTTCTAATTATTAGCATTGAATAAAGATTCAACAAAAGTCTTGCGATCAAAAAGCTGAAGATCAGTCATTTTTTCACCAACCCCAATGTATTTAACTGGTATTTTCATTTGATCTGAAATACCAATGACAACACCGCCTTTTGCAGTACCATCAAGTTTCGTT
>JBILTD010000230.1:0-2707 GCA_044371695.1 Crocinitomicaceae bacterium
TCAGACAATTTTTGTCTACTACTAGGAAAAGGGCTACTTGTTAGCCCTTTTTTTCTTGTACCATATACAACAGAGGCCTGCTCGGGCTTGCATCGTTTTGAAAGTTGGCCACTTGAAGCTCTAAAACATATTCACCGTCTTCAATGTCTGAATCTGCAAAAATGAGTTCGGTAATGGTGCGGTCTTTTCTTGGTTGTGCCGGATACTGCCAAAAAGCATGATGAAAAACCAGTTCTCCACCGTCTTCTTCTCGATCAACTGACGGGGTATCTACTAGCAAATGCTTTGTCTCTAATTGATCAAGTAAATCAACAAACCCAACATCAAAATAACACGGATTTGTGCCTGAATAATTGGCCGATTTCTTTTCACTTTGATTCGGCAAGGTGCGAATGATAATGGCTTCTGTAGACTTACTAGAAAGCAAAGACTCAAGCTGATCTGCAAAAACTACGTGGTCACCGTTTGGCATGACGCGAGGAACTACACTGCAGAGCGTCGCTTTGTAAAAGTAGTTGTCAAAGACTTCATTGACTGCATAAATTTCTTTGCTGATATGACCATACGATTCCGTATGCGTACCGTGTCCATGCGGATTAAAAAAGATGTCTCTAAAATTTACTGCGCCACCTTCAAGTACACTGCCTACAAAACCATTAGCGCGCACAGGTTCCATTCTTGGCGCATCGACATACCAAGCCCTGGGGTTGAATTCATCTGCGCTCAGAGGCAAGGATAAATCTAACGGATTGGAAGTGTCAATAAAATGCGTGTTGTCTAGGTAAAAAATCATGAAGTAAAAATAGTGCTTTTCGTATCTTTGCGGCTATGGAAGCACAAAAAGACCGCCTTAAAGACCTCATTTCACACTCAAAAGAATACGGATTCATCTTTCCGTCTTCTGAAATTTACGATGGCCTAGCTGCCACCTATGACTACGGTCAACTCGGAGCCGAACTCAAAAACAACATCAAAACTTATTGGTGGAAAGCCATGGTTCAGCTCCATGAAAATATTGTAGGTCTTGACTCCGCTATCTTTATGCATCCAACTACTTGGAAAGCTTCAGGCCACGTTGATGCCTTCAATGACCCACTCATTGACAACAAAGATTCCAAAAAACGCTACCGTGCCGATGTCCTTCTTGAAGAGCACATCGAAAAGATTCGTCAGAAAATTGAAAAAGAAGTAGAAAAAGGTCACAAGAAATTTGGTGAGTCTTTTGACGAAGCACAATTCCGTGCCACGAACCCCAACGTATTGCGCAATGCTGAAAAAATCCAAAGCATTGAAACACGCATGAAAGAAGCCCTTGAGCAAAATGACCTCGAGGCGGTTCAACAACTTATCATTGACCTCGAAATCGTTTGTCCGATTTCAGGTTCAAAAAACTGGACTGAAGTACGTCAATTCAACCTAATGTTTTCCACAGAGCTTGGTTCAGTTGCCGGAGATGCAAGTACTATTTACCTTCGCCCAGAAACGGCTCAGGGTATTTTTGTCAATTTTCTCAATGTGCAAAAATCAGGTCGCATGAAAATTCCGTTTGGGATTGCCCAAATTGGAAAGGCCTTCCGCAATGAGATTGTTGCGCGTCAGTTTATTTTCCGCATGCGCGAATTCGAACAAATGGAGATGCAATTCTTTGTTCGCCCGGGCGAAGAAATGAAATGGTATGAATACTGGAAAGCCGCCAGAACTAAATGGCACCAAAATCTTGGCCTCAGCACTGATTTATACCGTTTTCACGACCACCTCAAATTGGCCCATTATGCCAATGCTGCCTGCGACATCGAATACAAATTCCCGATGGGCTTCAAAGAACTAGAAGGAATTCACTCGCGCACAGACTTCGACCTCAAACAACACGAACAATACTCAGGTAAAAAATTACAATTCTTTGATCCTGAACTCAACCAGAGCTATGTACCTTATGTCATAGAAACTTCAGTTGGTCTAGACCGCATGTTCTTGGCTGTTCTTAGTGCCGCATATCAAGAAGAGCAACTTCAAGATGGCTCTGAGCGCGTGGTTTTAAAAATACCTGCAGTTCTTGCCCCTTACAAAGCAGCCATTTTGCCGCTCATTAAAAAAGACGGATTGCCAGAAAAGGCGCGTGAAATCATGGCTGATCTTCAATTAGAATATAGCTTGCAATACGACGAAAAAGATTCTATCGGTAAACGTTATCGCCGTCAAGACGCCATTGGCACGCCTTACTCTATTACCGTGGACCACCAAACTTTGGAAGACAACACCGTTACCATCCGCGATCGCGATACCATGGGGCAGCAACGTGTTTCTCTATCTGAACTCGAGCAAATATTAGCCCAAAAAGCGAGTTGGAAAAGCGTGCTTAGTGCGCTTCGTCTCCAATAATTTATGTGGCGCGTTTTTATTCTTTGTTTTGCTTTTTCTGTCCGAGCTCAATTGATAGAAAACCAAACAGGACAGGCTTTTTCGGCTGTTCCTTTTTTCAATCAAGCAACAGTAGCACAGCTCAAAATTCAGAGCATCGAAGGATTTTATACTTACAAAACACCAAATTCGACATTTAAAGCCAGTCTTGATTGGGCCAGATACCGCTTTAATGAGCAGGGCCAAATGATCGAATATTTAGAGGTGCTTCAAAAAGGAAAAAGCAAAGACAGCAGCATTCATCAGTATGCGTATCATGCAAACAGCTTACTCGCTGCACACCGATATC
>JBILTD010000077.1:0-8582 GCA_044371695.1 Crocinitomicaceae bacterium
AACAAAACCGCAGTGCCGATGATGTCATGCGCGCTTTTACGATGTACCGTATTTTGGTCAAAAAAGAACCTAAAAATGTACCTGCCTTAGTAGGTTTGGCAAATACACTTGTGCTACTAAATGATCATGAAAATGCATTTAAATTCATCAATAAGGCACTGCGCATCGACAAAACTTACCGCGATGCCTATATCCTGAAAGGAACAATTTACAAATTAGAAGGCAACACCAAACTCGCCATTTCATCTTACGAGACAGCCGTTCAGCAAGACCCCAATTATTATATGACTTATTTGTTGTTGGGATCTTTATACGAGTATGAGAAAAATCCGCTTTGTATTGAAAAGTACACCACAGCTTATCAATTACAACCTAAAAACGTAGAGGTCATTTATGCCTTAGCCTATGCCAAAGAGAACTTTGGTCAAGAAAAAGCTGCCCAAGTGCTTTATCGAAAAATGACACGCGTAGATTCTATGTTCGCTGATGGTTATTTTCATTTAGGGGCCTTGGCTCAGTTTAGTTTTAATCAGCCAGATAGCGCCATGTTTTTTTACAAAAAAGCAGTGAGGGTGAATCCGCAACACATACCGTCTTATCACAATATGGGCTTGCTCTATGAAGATCGAAACGACCTTTCAAATGCACTCTTTAGTTATGCAAATGCACTCAAAGTAGACTCCACCTATCAACTCTCAAGAGATCGTGTTCAAGTGCTCAAAAGGAAAATATGAAAAAAGCACAACTCATCAGTGAAATATTAGGTGATTGCCTGTTGCCGCTACTAGGTTTTTTGTGGTGGGGCTGGGACCTCTATTTCATTTTGCTTTATCTCCTCTTTGACTACACGATTCGCATAGGATTTTTAGTAATGAGTCCGGCAACCAGAAGTTGGCAAGTTCTATTGAGGCCACTTTTATTCTTTTTCAGCTTCGTGATTCTTTCTCATTTTTACATGACCCTGACAGATCCTACATGGCGCTTTATCAAAGATTTTTCTGCCTTTTTTTGGTACGAAGAGCTCTGGATACCACAAGGTTTTGTCTTGATCCCGCTCTTGATTTACACTGAAATTTCTAGGCAACGCATGGAAAAAATGATCAACCCCGATTCTGACCCTATCAAACAAGTTCAGAAATTAGGAACCCGCCTGTTGTTTTTAGCGCTTATTTTTATGTTAATGAGCCTGCTATTACTTGCTTTTGCTTGGTCTGAGCCAAGCGAAATTTGGTTCTTCTTAAGCGCTTTACTCATTCTTATTTTATTTGAAAATAAAGCGGCTTTTTTACAGCCTTAATTTCTGTAAATTTGTCTGATTCTGATCCATATGTCAAAAGAAAAAATACTAGAACAAAAAAGAGCAGAGATGCACAATGGCGGAGGCCAAGAACGCATCGAAAAGCAACACCAACAAGGTAAACTCTCTGCTCGCGAACGCATTTCTTTACTCCTAGATGAAGGCAGCTTCCAAGAAATTGGCGGTTTGGTAGAACACCGTTCGACCAACTTTGGTCTCGACAAACAAAAATTTCCTGGCGATGGAGTAATTACGGGTTACGGAACGGTCCATGGTCGCCTTGTTTATGTTTATTCCCAGGACTTCACTGTGCTTGGGGGCTCCTTGTCTGAAACACATGCCGCAAAAATTTGTCGCATCATGGATATGGCCCTCAAAAACGGCGCACCAATCATTGGGATGAACGATTCTGGAGGAGCCCGCATTCAAGAAGGGGTTGTTTCCTTGAGTGGATATGCTGATATTTTCTTCAGAAATACCCGCGCATCTGGTACCATTCCGCAACTTTCCCTGATAATGGGTCCATGTGCAGGTGGGGCAGTTTATTCGCCAGCACTAACTGACTTTATTTTCATGGTGGAGGAAACTTCTTATATGTTTGTTACGGGGCCAAATGTGGTCAAGACAGTGACACACGAAGAAGTAACTTCAGAAGATCTCGGAGGCGCCAAAACACATGCCGAAAAATCTGGCGTGAACCATTTTACAGCAGCAAATGATGTTGAGTGTATTCGCAAAGCCCGTGACCTCATTACTTATTTACCTCAAAATGCCAATGAAGAGGCACCTTTGACCCCTGTTTTTGAATATCAAGCCAGCAAGTTCAAGCAAATTGAACAGATTTTGCCTGAAAATGCAAATACTCCTTACGATATCAAGCGTGTCATCGATTGCCTCATTGACGACAACAGTTTCAGAGAGGTTCATGAAGACTTCGCCAAAAATATTGTGGTAGGATTCGCACGATTAGAGGGTAGAACAGTCGGCATTATTGCCAACCAACCTGCCGCTTTAGCAGGTGTCCTTGACATTGATGCTTCGCGCAAAGGGGCGCGTTTCGTGCGTTTTTGTGACTCTTTCAATATCCCATTACTTGTATTAGAAGATGTTCCTGGGTTCTTACCAGGCACCGATCAAGAATGGCGTGGTATTATCACGCATGGTGCAAAATTGCTTTATGCATTTGCAGAAGCAACGGTGCCAAAAATTACTGTAATTACTAGAAAAGCATATGGTGGCGCTTATTGTGTTATGAACTCCAGAAGCTTAGGTGCCGACCTCACTTTTGCTTGGCCAACGGCAGAAATTGCCGTGATGGGAGCTAAGGGGGCGGCTGAAATCATTTTTAAAAGAGAAATCAGCGCAGCTGAAAATCCGGCAGAAAAATGGCTCGAAAAAGAAGCAGAATATGCCGAGACTTTTGCCAATCCTTACAGAGCTGCAGAGCGTGGAATTGTTGATGAGGTTTTATTTCCTTCTGAGACAAGAGCCGCTTTAATTTCTGGCTTTAAAATGCTTGAAAAGAAAGCCGAAGTTTTGCCGCAAAAAAAGCATGGCAATATTCCACTATAATTGTAACGATTTATTTACATAAAAAAGGCAACCTTATGGCTGCCTTTTTCGTTATAATCAAGCTATTAACTCTCCAAATAGGCCTATGCAAGAAAAGAAAAAACAACACTCTCCTGCTTTCTCTAGATTACTATTGGTTTGCATTTTCATACTAGCAACTAGTTTTGCTGCTGTATCACAAATCGTTAGCCCATTTACAATCAGGCATCAAACGCAGCAAAAAGGAGGGTTAAAGTTTTTATCAAACGTCTCTGTATCTTGTAATTCGAGTCAGGCGAGCTGTAACTCTGCTACTAGTCAGATGCCTCCTGCAGGAACCTCCATGAATAATGATTTTACGGAGACATATGTAGACATAGATGGTAATTCAAGTACATTTATGTCTTCATCAGATAGTTTGATTTTACCAAACTGTTCGGAAGTTACTTGGGCGGGTCTTTATTGGGGAGGAAGAATTTCCACTTCAAATTCAAGTTATAACCAACGCAGTAACGTCAAAATTAAAATTGGCTCAGGTGCTTACCAACAAATTACCGCAGATCAAACCATTAACAATACCTCTGGCGCAGTCAGTTATTTTTGTTTTAAGAACGTAACAAGCATTGTTCAAAGTGCTGGGCTCAACGCACGATTTACCATTGCCGATCAAGTTAACTCTGTCGGAAGTTCCAACCTTTTTGGTGGTTGGACGCTCGTTGTAGTTTACAAAAACATCCAAGAATCTTACAAGAACCTGACGGTTTTTGACGGTTTAGCAAATGTTGGCTCTGGTACATCTACCAACCAAGTTACCATCCCAATTTCAGGATTTTTAACGCCTTTGAGTGGCCCTGTTACCTTACAACTTGGTGTTGTTGGCTATGACGGTGACCGCAACAATACCGGTGACCAAATTTTGTTTAATGGTGTCGGAACCAACTACGTTCAAGTGCTTGATGCCATTCACCCCGCCCAAGATATGTTCAACAGTACCATTGGGTTTAACGGTGCAGTAACGCCTTACAGAAACCCAGGGCTCAATAACAACTTAGGGTACGATGCCAGTATTTTCTTTCCAAACAATGCATCACAGACCTACCTGAGTAATGGTGCTACGTCTGCAAATATCCGCATTACTACATCATTTGAAACCATTTTTACACGTGTCATTACTTCAGCTATCGATATCTATGAGCCAGACCTTCGTGCTTCTGTTTATGTAAATGACCTCAATGGAGGAGCAGTTGTACCTGGAGATATTTTGGAGTATACGGTCTCGGGTAAAAACATCGGTTCTGATGATGCAGTCAATTGTTTTATAACGGATACATTAGATATCCGCACCCAGTATGTGCCGGGCTCTTTGACTTTTGTGAACGGACCAAATGCCGGTGTAAAAACAGATGCCGCTGGAGATGACCAAGCTGAATACAATGCCACGAATCGTTTTGTAAAGTTTAGAGTTGGCGTTGGTGCTACTGCAGCACAAGGTGGTACCATGGACAACACCACTCTTGATAGCGTTGTCGTTAAGTTTAGAGTTCAGGTGGTCAATGATTGCCTTATTCTTCAATGTGACAGTACGCTTGAGAATTTAGCATATATCTATGGTACAGGTGCAATGTCAGGCAACGTACAAACCAACAACGGAACCTCTGACGTCTATGATTCTTTTGGCTGTCCGACATCCGCTAACAATGAAGTGACCATTTCCACAGCCAACTGCCCGCCAGTGGATTTCACCTACAATCAGCCGCTTTGTCCTGGTGATACCCTTCAGCTTGCGGCCTTAAGTTCGCAATGGGCAAATTATTTATGGAGTGGCCCTCAAGGTTTTAGTTCTACAATCTACAACCCAAGTATTTCTAACATAAGCGCGCTAAATTCGGGTGTTTACGAACTTGATATCTCCTTCAACGGTTCTAGTTGTTTGTTAAGTAATATTACCAACAGTATAATTGTCAATCCAAATCCGGTCATCAATGTCAACAACATAAACAACGTGAGTTGTTTTGGAGCTGCCAACGGATCAATTAATACGAGTGCTACAGGGGCTAACCCAATTACATATGCCTGGACAAGCGGTCAAGGAACAGCTAGCATCTCAGGGCTTTCTCCAGGTTTATTTTCTTTAGTCATTACAGATAACAACGGCTGTCAGGCCGACACCAGTATTCAAATTATACAACCAGCGGTTCTCACAGCGAGTGCAGCAGTCACGAGTAATTACAATGGCACCAATATTTCTTGTTTTGGCGCTAATGATGGAACCGTAAGTTCAACAGTTACCGGGGGTTCTGCACCTTATACATACAGTTGGTCAAATGGTCAATCAACCGCTAATTTATCCGGTCTTGTTGCCGGCACTTACTCCCTTACCGTCACAGATGCGAACGGATGTACAGCTACAACAAGCGTAACACTCACGCAACCATCAGACATCAATATTTCATCTGTTGCAACTCCGGTTCTTTGTTATAGCGGAGCAACAGGTGCGGTTAACACAACTATTTCAGGCGGTACAATTCCATATACCATTCTTTGGAATAATGGCCAAATATCTCAAAACATCAATAGCTTGCAAGCAGGTACTTATGAAATAGTAGTTACCGATATCAATGGCTGTAAAGATTCACTCGAAACAGCTGTTACGCAGCCTGCACAACCTCTTGCTGTAACACATACCCAAACCAATGTATTGTGTTATGGTGGAGCCACCGGAACAATTGATATTTCAGTCATTGGTGGAACGCCGACTTACGCTTATGCTTGGGCTTCTGGAGCTACCACAGAAGATATTTCTGGCTTGCCAATTGGCTCATATTCAGTTCAAATCACCGATGCCAATGGCTGTCAAGTGAGTTACTCAGCAACCATTTCACAACCAATTGCTCCTTTATCTTTAACCGGATTAGTTACTCCAATTCCTTGTTTTGGTCAGTCTAATGGGGCTGTTAACATTGCGGTTTCGGGTGGGACAACCCCTTACACTTACAGCTGGAATAACGGAGCCTTCACCACACAAAACATCAATAGTTTACTTGCTGGTACGTACAATATTGTTGTCACAGACTCCAATGCATGTACCATTTCACAGGCCTTTCTTGTAACACAGCCGCAAGGCCCAATAGCACTTTCTGAAACGCATACCGACGCTGGTTGTACAGGTCCTGGCTCGGTCGATCTGACTGTAACGGGCGGAACTGCTCCATATTCCTATTTCTGGAGTAACCTTAGTGCCAACCAAGATCTCACAAATGTAGTAGCGGGCACTTATGAAGTAAATGTCGAAGATGCCAATGGCTGCGCTGACTCACTTACCGTACAAATCATCGATATCTCGATTCCAATTGTGCCAGCTTTAGTAAGTGTCAATATTTTATGTCTCGGAGATTCAACGGGATCCATTGATTTGTCCATTACAGGTGGAACAGCACCATTTATTTATGTTTGGTCAAACGGAGACTCTACACAAGATTTAAGTGGTCTTCCAGCCGGATCCTATTCGGTACAAATTACAGACGCCAATGGTTGTTCAGCCATAGATAGTGCTACATTAACCCAACCAACGTCATTAATTTCCTTGTCTGAAACACACACCAATGCCAATTGTCTTGACTCTATTGCTGGTGGAATTGACTTAAGTGTTACTGGAGGTACCCCGGGCTATACATATAGTTGGAATAATGGTGCCACAACCCAAGATATTACAGGTCTTCAAAACGGACTTTATGTGGCAACGGTTACGGATGCCAACGGTTGTGAACAAGAGCTTCCGGTTCAAATTTTAGACCCTTCAAATACCGTTATGGTTGCTACTACGGTTCATCCTGTGAATTGTTTTGGAGGTGCCGATGGCTGGATTGATTTAAGTCCATCTGGCGGTATGCCGGGCTATGTTTACGATTGGGGCACTGGTGCTGTTGTACAAGATATTTACAACCTAGCTGCTGGTCAATATTATGTGAACGTAGAAGACGTACTTGGTTGTGGTATGTTTTTATCATTCAATGTGACACAGCCAGACACTACTTTAACAGCTACTTCGACTAACTATAATGTCGTTTGTTTGGGCGATGTCAATGGTATAATTGACCTTCATGTGAATGGCGGCACTTTGCCATACAACTACGCATGGAATAACGGCGCCACAACACAAGATATTTATAACCTCACAGCAGGTTCATACTCGGTTATAGTAACAGATAGTAACGGTTGTACAGCTCAATATACAGCTCAAGTAACTCAGCCAAGTAGCTTGCTGACTATGACACTTTATCCAAGCCCTGCTTTATGTTTCGGCTTACCAAATGGGGGTGTAGACCTTACGATTGCAGGTGGTGTACCAAGTTATACCTACAGTTGGAGCAATGGTGCCACTTCTCAAGATCTTACTGGAGTTGTTGCAGGCCAATACAGTGTCACGGTTCAAGATGCCAATGGCTGTTTATTGACAGATACAGTTATAGTAGGCCAGCCATCGAGTGCCCTCACTTTATTACAAAGCACTACCAACGTAACGTGCTTTGGCTTAAGCAACGGAAATATTAACTTGACGGTAAGTGGTGGTACACCAGGCTACACTTACTTATGGACAAACGGTGCAGTTACCCAAGACCTAAACAACGTTCCTGCGGGTGTATATAGCGTTGTGGTAACAGATGCCAATAGCTGTGAAGACTCTTTACAAGTATTGGTCAATGCGCCAAGTGCGGTAGTAGGCCTTACTGGCGTGAGCAACAATATTTTGTGTCATGGTGGCACTACGGGCAGCATTGCAGTGCAGGGCACAGGCGGATCAGGCACCTACACCTACTTATGGAGTACTGGCGCCACAAGCGCAACTTTAACAGGTGTTTCTGCGGGTATCTACAGCGTTGTTGTTACCGATGCGGGCGGCTGTACAGCGACCCAAAGCTGGACGCTAAGCCAACCCACACCAATTACTTTAGTCAGCACCAACACGAATATTTTGTGTTATGGTCAGAATGCAGGATCAATTGTAGCTACAGCAAGTGGAGGAGTTGCTCCGTATCAATACCAATGGAACAATGGCCTCACAACACCAACAATCTTAAACCAAGTAGCAGGCCCATACTTTGTGACGGTCCTCGATGACAACGGCTGTAGCGCTACGTTCTCAGACACGATTTACCAACCGGCAAGTGCCTTGGCAGCAAGTGGGGTAGTGATCAACAACGTTTGTTTTGGAGCAGCAGCAGGCAGCATCGACATCACAGCAAGTGGTGGCACAGCCCCATATCAATATTTATGGAACACGGGTTCAGCGCAAGCAGACCTCACGAACCTCTTAGCCGGCACCTACAACCTAACTATCCAAGATGCCAATGGTTGTACAATCAACCAAAGTTATACGGTGAATCAACCACCACAAAGCATCATCGTTACCGAGACACATCAAGATGTCAGCTGTTTTGGTGGCAACAATGGTTCGATTAACCTGACGGTTACAGGTCCGAGTTTGCCATTTACGTATTTATGGAGTAATAACGCCACCACTCAGGATTTAACAATCCTCACTGCGGGTGTTTATAATGTGGTAATTACAGATGCTTTAGGATGTACAGCTACTCAGAGTATTACGCTTAGCCAACCGCCTGTAGGCATTAATGCATTAGCAAATATTACAAATGTGAATTGTTTTGGAGCCCCAACGGGTGCTATCGATATTACGGTTACGGGTCAAACACCTCCTTTCCAGTATTCTTGGAGT
>JBILTD010000231.1:0-2674 GCA_044371695.1 Crocinitomicaceae bacterium
GTTTGCACAACCATTGCCACCACCTAGGTAAGTACAATTACTAATGTTACAAGCATAGTCAAATCCTGGAGGCAAGCCAATCACATTAGAAACGGTAAATTGCTGGATTGTTGAACCAACGAAAGCCCCACTTGGGTCAATTGCAGGAGTTACTGAATCTGGAACTTTAAAGTTTAAATCTGTAGAATAAAATACATTAGGGTCTGCTTGTGGGAAGTTCTGCGTAGTATCAGGCCAAACACCATAAGTGGAGTCAATAAAGTTTGCTCCTGGAGTACAAGACTGTGCGTAAGACACTAAGTAAACAATTGTAAATAAAGAAGATAGAATGAGTTTTTTCATAGCTTTTGTTTTTTGTGCTGAAGTAAAAGTACTATTTATTTGTTGGAAAATCTGGTGAATTTACGTACACCTCTCCATTTTTCTTCGTCAAAGGCTTTCAGTACCTTTGCTATATGGTATTATATAATGTTACGGTAAGTATTGACGCCTCCGTAGAACAAGAATGGTTAAGTTGGATGCAAGAAGAGCATATTCCTGCTGTCATGCAAACAGCTTGCTTTGAAGAATGCAAGTTGTCTAGAGTAAATGGAGAAGAGGATGGAGGTAAAACATATGCGGTACTTTATTTAGCTCCCGATCAAGAAACACTTGATCGTTATCAGGCAAATTTTGCTCCTGCTTTACAAAAAGATCATACCGATCGTTTTCTTGGAAAATTTGCAGCATTTAGAACCACGTTATCAGTAGTTAAGTCTTTTAAGAAATGAGTGTAAAACCAAAAAAACAACTAGGCCAACACTTTTTAAAAGACGCGGGCACCTGCCAGAAAATTGCCAAGCAAGTCATCTGGACCAACGATACTAGAAAAGTGCTTGAAATTGGCCCAGGAATGGGGGCGCTTAGTAAGTATCTGTGGGAAATTCCGGAAATTGATCTTTGGTTACTCGACGTCGATATTGAGTCTATTGATTACCTCAGGGCTCATTATCCTGCACATGCAGACCGCATATTATTCGGAGACTTTTTACGCTTACGCCCCGAAGAACTTTTTGGAGCTGACTCCTTTATAGTAGTTGGAAATTTCCCTTATAATATTTCTTCCCAGATCTTGTTTAAATGCCTAGAGTACCGCAATCAGGTTCCTCAAATTATGGGGATGTTTCAAAAAGAGGTTGCCGTTCGGGTAGCGCAAGGCCCTGGTTCTAAGGAATACGGCATTATCAGTGTACTGCTTCAGACGTTTTATGATATCCATTACTGCTTTACCGTTGACGAGCATGTTTTCATTCCACCGCCAAAAGTAAAAAGTGGCGTAATTCGTTGTGTGCGCAATGAAAGAGAGGCCTTGCCTTGCGATGAAAAACTATATTTTCATGTCGTCAAAATGGCTTTTAATCAGCGCCGTAAAACTTTGCGAAATTCTTTAAGACAACTGCTAAAGGATCACCCTTTACCAGCAAAATTTGAAAGCCAGCGCCCTGAGAAATTAAGCGTGGAAGATTTTATAGAGTTGACTTGTTTGATCGAGCAATGGACGGCTGAGGCTAGCGCTCAGGAATAAAGCCCTCTTTTTCCTGATTGTCAATCTCCTTTCCATATCTAAAGACTTTTCTACTTACGATTTTTCCGTTTTCATTGAAGGCGATAAACTCACCGTGTTTGAGCCCATTTTTGTAGTTAATTTCGTAAACCAAGTGCCCGTAGCGGTCAAATTGCCTGAATATTCCATCAAGTTGTCCATTTTGGTATTGCGCCAAAATTGTCGGAACAACCCCACCCGGATAGTAGTTAATCCAGGTCCCGTGCTTTTGCCCATTTTTGTATTTACCAATTTCTTTGATTTGATAATCGATTTGAGAGTAAGCCTCATAAGAGCCATGAAGCTCACTTGTAAGTTCTTTGTAGCCCATCCTATTGAGTCCTTCGGAAATATTTTTTTGGGCCATGATTTTATAATGTTGTTTTTCCTTCAGTCTTCCATTTGAATAGTAGAGAAGCCATTCCCCTTCCTTTAGTCCGTCTTTATAATTTCCTTTCAGACTAAGCACTCCTTCAGGTGTATATGAAATCCATGCGCCATTTAGTTTTCCTGAGTGAAAGGATGATTTATTTTTTAGTCGCCCATTTTCCCAATAATTTTTCCATTCACCTTCCTCTAAACCATTTTCATAGCGACCACTCATCAATAAAGTCGAATCCTCATACCATGTTTGCCATTCTCCATTTTTTAGATCGTTTAAATAACTACCTTTTCGATACAAGGCTCCGTTTGTGTAATAGTAGGTCCAGTCTCCGGTGCGCAAATCCTTTTGAAATTTGGCAACGTATGAAAGTTGTCCATTCGGAAAATAATAATGCCAAATGCTATCTTGTTTGCCTTCGACAAAATAACCCTCCATATCAAGCGTTGCGTTTTCATTGTGCCAAATCCAGCGCCCGGTTTTTTTACCGTTATTGTAGTTGCCAAAGGTTAAGGTATCTTTTTCAGACAACATTACCAGATAGACACCATCAAGAGAATCAAGTGCATACCCTACGCGTTTTTCAAGTACGGCATTGTAGCTGTAAAATTCCCATAGACCATCTTTTTTGCCATTTACAAACTTGCCCGCTACAGATAAAACACCATTGGCAGTTCTTTCCTCAAATGGCCCAGTTTTTAATCCTTGCT
>JBILTD010000232.1:0-2670 GCA_044371695.1 Crocinitomicaceae bacterium
GGTCACACTAACATCAACCATGACGGCTCCTGCATACTGATTAGGACTACCTGATGCTGGGCTCGGATTGGTGCTTTGCGGCTGCCCCTGTTGTTTGAGTTGTTGAATTCGAGCTTGGCTTTGCTGCCTAATTTGCGCGCGGGTAGCTTCACCCCCTGTTTCTGCAAATACTTGAGCTTCGTAATCTCTGGCGCTCTGCTCTGGATTGGCTTGCCCCTGCCCTGCTACTTGCGTGGACCAATCTTGCTCTGAGGAAGGCCTTGTATCATTGAGATCACGAGCGATACTTCTCATTTCTTGCGCTTGTTGAAGGTTCATTTCTTCGCGCATTTCAATTTTTTCTGCTTCGTCTAGTTGTTCGAGCTGAACCTCGTACAGCTCCTCCCCTTGAATGAGGTCTTCCTTCACTACCGTAGATAACTCTAAGTAAATAAAAACTCCCATATAGACACTTGCAACCACTACAAGTGCCTTTAAATAATGCTCCGATTTCAATTGCCAACTCATGGTTTTCTGGAAATAAATTGTTGACTAGTTTCGGAAAAATAAAGCAATTTTTGATCTTGAACTAGCACCAAGGTTTGCGGATCAAAACGAGCAATTCTTTGAAAACTTGGCGTTAAAACCTCTTTGCCTTTTAGATCAAGCAAGCCATCTTTGCCTACCAAACTGACCAGAATGTATTTATTTTCAAAAGGTTTGATTCCTTCGAAAGCGAGCGGCACTAGAAAACCGATAGCAGGATCATAAACCCCAAGCAAAGCATTTTGCTCAATTAAATATCCTAAACCTGTCACAAAGCGAATGGCGCTGTATTCAAAATTCAAAATGGTTTTTCCCTGATTATCAATAATGCCATATTTGCCTTTTTTCTTGGCGATGGCATAAATTCCTGTAAATGGAGCGATATCTTCAAGAGAGGCAGGTAAAAGCTCTTTATTATTCAATTTGAGACCCTTTTTTCCATTTTTAGTAAAAACTTGTGGTAGCGAATTTGAAACAAGCGTTTGGTTATTTAACTGTTGTTCACTTGAAATTTGTTGATCTAGTGAGTCAGCCGCTAAGCCACTCAGGTATTGCGCCACCTCGTCATAAACCATCGGAACACTACCCAATTGTTGTCCAGTGTTATTTAGGAGGTAAAATCCGGTAGTATCTTCTAATAAATATTGCCCGTTATCTAGCCGCTGTATGTCATTGTATTTAAAAGAAATGGCAGTCTTTCCCTGCATATTGAGCAAGCCATAACGATCATTTTGCTGTGCAATAAAAAATTGATCATGTGGCTCTAAAATCTCGTCAAATACGAAATCTACAACAGGTTCATTGCGCTTATTAATGAGACCGTATTTTCCTAGTTTAGAAACTATAGCAAGTCCATCATAAAAAGGACTTGCTTCTTCATACTGACAACTGATCAGCAACAGCCCTTCCTGGTTAATATAACCAAACTTCTCGTTTTCAAGCCAAGGATAAAACACCATAAAAAGTAAAGCACCATCTTGCTTTAAAGTTTCAAAATCAGGATAATCTGGATAAGCTACTTTGAACGACTCCAAACGCGCCACACTATATTCTTGCATGTATAAGCGATAGACCTGCTTCCATGCCTCTTGCACTTGTGGAGCTTCTGGATATGTTCTTACAAAATGTTCGAAAGCTTCTAGTGTGCCTTGTTGCTCAATAATTTTATATAATCGTTGCCAGGCCTCCATCACATGAGGATTTTCCGGAAAACCCTTTATAAAATCAATGAGCGCAGCCTCTGAACCTGCTTGGGTTTTTTCAAAATAAAGCAGATTGTTATACCGATTCTGAGCCTCAGGCACCTGAATAGCATTGGGATATTGGACAGCAAATACCAACATGGCATTAGCCGAACCGTCTTTTAGAGCTAAATTATAAGCAACTGCATTGCGTTGAAAAATTGCAGTTTGATAGAGTCCTTGAAAATCTATTTTGCTTGAAAAACGATCTTGAGACTCCGAATCTTGAAAAAATGTTTGGTAGCGTAAGATATAGCGCTCATAGGCCTCAACACTTGGCGCGGCGTCGCAAGACTTCAATTCAAGACTAGCTAATTCATAGAAACGTCGGGCTATGGTGAGATCTGAAATTGCCCATTGCTCGGCTAATTTGAGTTTCAATTTAGGTTCAGCAAGTTCCCAACCATTATCAAATATTTCTAAATAATAAAAAGCACTGTCAGCATTGAGTGCAAACGCGCTCTGGTAATAAGTGGCTAAACCATAGTAGGCAGCTAAAGGATGTTTATTGAGGTCTTGCTTAAATAGTGAAAGGGCTGTCCCGAAGTTATTTTGAGCCAGCGCGTCCATTCCTTTAAAGCTCTTTTGCTGCGCAAAAAAACTGGTGCTTTTATAAAGCACTAAAAAGATCATGAGCAAACCTTTGCGCATTTTCATTAATAGAGGGTCGCTTTTAAATTTTCAGGGATTTCGCAAACTGGAATTGGTAACATTTTGTGCAAGTTTGCCCGATTCAATTTGCGGTAGATTTCTAGCACTTCCTTTTGGCGAGATGCCAATTTGGTTTCATCTCCGTTGAATTCCATGGCCCATTCGAGCTCTGGGTAGCTCGCACCGATTTGATCTTCATCGGAGCGGCCATCTTCCCACAAGCCATCGGTTGGTTTGGCATCGAGAATAGATT
>JBILTD010000233.1:0-2661 GCA_044371695.1 Crocinitomicaceae bacterium
CCTAAAAACAAAAAACCCGGCACTTTCGTGCTGGGTTTCTTTTTGTGACCCCAGAGGATTACGCTGACGCGTTTTCCCAATTTTTGGTTCAATCCAAGCATAGAACCCAAACTGCTGGCGCAGTTCTCGTCTTTTTTGTTTTATCCGCAAATCAAAATAAATTTTGCTTGCTCCTAAAAACAAAAAACCCGGCACTTTCGTGCTGGGTTCTTTTTGTGACCCCGGAGGGATTCTAACCCCCAACCGCTGGAGCCGAAATCCAGTGCGCTATACAGTTGCGCCACGGAGCCGTTTTGGTTTGTGGAGCAACTGAAATCCTAAAAGGACAGTTGCGCCACGGAGCCGTTTTGGTTTGTGGAGCAACTGAAATCCTAAAAGGACAGTTGCGCCACGGAGCCAGTAATTCGATTTAGATTTAAATATCGAATTGTTGCAAAAATAGAAGATTTCAGGGTTGGATTCAAAAAAAACCTTGAATTTAGCAGCATGTCAACAGAAATCAATATCTTCGTTACTTAAAATCAATGACAATGAAAAAAATTACACTTGCATTCGCGCTTTTAGCAGGAACTTTAAGTTTTGCTCAAACAGGTAAATGGGGTATTCAACTCAACCACGGTGCACATTTCGGCGGAGAGCTTGGTACAGGACTTTCTTTAAACGGAGGCGTGTCGTATAACTTCGCTAAAAATATTCATACTAAACTTGACGCAGGTATTGATTACCTAGGTGAAGACAACCTTTCTCGCTTGACTTTGCAAATAGGTGCTGATGTTCTAAGGATGGCTAACGCTGAATCGAAGTTGGGTTTAACGCTTCATGGTGGTGTTGGTCTTTTGAACAACGGCAACATGATTTTTAATGATACTTACATGCTACGTGGTGACGACATGGTTGCCCTTACTTTTGGTCTTTCACCATCTGTAAAAATAAACGAGCACACAGGTATTTTGATTGATTGGTCTTATGCTAAATTATTCAAAATTGATGGTGACCTTTCTAAATATATGACAGGTACTGTAGGTTTCTACTACCGTTGGTAAAAAAAATACAATTCAGTAAAGGCGGGTCTTTGGGCTCGCCTTTTTTTATGCTGAGTAATTGAGAAACTAACCTTTGTAAGCCTTGATACCTTTCCAATAGAGTAATAAGGAAATACCAAGAAGGACATGACTGAAGTCATTTCGGTCAAACCATGGCGCTAAATTGAGTTTTTGACTCTGAATAAAGGCATTTGGTAGTAAGGTTATGACAGCCATCCAAAAGAACTTGAATTGCGGATGAATCGTTCTTTGGTAGTAGATACCGAGAATTAATAAGGAGCAAATCAATCCAATCCCACTAAATATTGAAGGTATGGTGAGTCCTTTACTTTGATCGAGACTTAGGTTTTGTGTATTGAATACATAAATTTCTAAGCTGATTCCAAGTAGTAAAAGTAAAGCGGCTAAATTTTTAAAGAGCTGCTGTTGATTTTGATTGGGCCAGAGGCTAATTTGAGCTATACAAATGAAATAAGTGGCGAGCATCCCGATGATCCAAGAGGGGTAGCGACCCCAGAGTCCGAGATAATTGAAACAAAAATGCCCAATTCCGCCGAGCAAAAAGCTCAAGCCAAAGACCATATAGAAACGTCGCCAATTTTTAAAAAAAGCATGCTGACTGTTTAGTTTTTTGATTTTAAGCGAAAAGTAAAAAGCGATGCCAAATAAAATTAGGTCGCCGATAAGTGCATTGGGTTCAAGGAAATGAAAACCCCAAATGTCAAAATGGATCTTTTCAAAGTCTTGTCCGATCATTGGCTTTCTTCTTTAAATCGGTGGATGTTTTTTATTAATATGCGCTCTACTAGAAGTGGTGAGATGCGGTTGAGCAATAAATTGATTTTACCTAAAAGGGTTTGTGTATTTGTAAAACTACGTTTTTCAAGAAGCTTTAGGCAATCTTGGGCAACGCGCTCCATACTGAGTACTTTTTCATTGGTGCGGGCCTTTAAAACTTGTAATTCACCATTGGCGCCAACTGTTTGCTTTTGATGTTCTATTGCTGTCTTGGCTACGCGAAGGATGCCTACATGAATTTGGTGCTCGTGTTCTTCTATTCGAAGTGCTTCGGCAAATGCTTGTAGGGCCATTTTTGAGGCAGAATAGGGAGCTAAGCCAGGTAAACCGTGAATGGCAGCCAAACTCGAAATGAAAATGACACTGCCTTTGCTTTTGCGAAGATCAGGAAGGGCTAACTGGGTTGGGTATATACATCCGTTTACATTGCTAGAAAAAACTTGCTGAAGTACGTCCGGATGCAATTCAGAAATATAACCACGGCTAGAAACACCTACGTTATTAATCAGAAAATGAAGTTTTCCGCAACGTTCAATGGTTTCATTGATCAGGTTTTGAGCTTCGTTAAAATTACTCACATCTGCGGCTAGCGCATGAGCAGTACCTCCAAATTTTTCAATTTCTGCTTTAACTAGCTCTAATTTTTCTTGTTTTCGCCCGTTTAAAATGACAATGCAGCCTTTTTTTGCAAGTTCTAGGGCAATGGCTTTACCGATTCCTTGACTTGAGCCGGTAATGAGTGCAACTTTATTTTGAAACCCTGTCATGCTTTGGGGTCGAAGTGAATTTCAGGATGATGCTTAAGTGCCGTAAGGCTGTT
>JBILTD010000234.1:0-2659 GCA_044371695.1 Crocinitomicaceae bacterium
TTCGTTAATTTTTACAGCGAGATCAGAAACAACGACCTCATGTGCGTGCAGCAACATATTTTTGACTGCAATATCATTTGAAATTCCGTGCCCTATAATGGCATTTCCTTTGACTCCTAGAACGGGGGTTCCACCATAATTTTCGTAATTAAAACGATCGAAATATTCGTCTTTTATTCCGCGTTTTTTCATGAGGGTGAAAATACCTTCCGCTTCTTTAAGAACAATATTACCGGTAAAACCATCGCAAACAATGACGTCTGCGACACCTGTGAAAATATCGCGACCTTCAATGTTTCCTATGAAATTGATTTCATCAGTTTCGGAAAGCAATTTATAGGCAGCAATTGAAAGCAAATTCCCTTTGGAATCTTCTTCTCCAATATTTAATAAGGCGATTTTTGGATTCGGTATATTTAATACGGTTTCAGCATATACTGAACCCAATACTGCAAACTGATAAAGCACATCAGATTTGCAATCGGCATTTGAACCAACGTCTAGTAACACAGATTTACCATCATTGATTGTTGGTAAAGTTGACGTGATACAAGGTCGAATTACGCCTGGGATGGTATTGAGTTTGTACATTGAACCCACTAGCATGGCGCCTGTATTGCCATTGCTGGCAAAAACATCGAGTAACCCTTTAGCAAGCATTTCAAAACCAACAGCTATTGAGCTATTAGGTTTTTTGGGTAAAGCACGAGTTGGATGGTCATGATATGTAATGACCTCTGGTGCATGCACGATTTCGAATAGTTCTGGTGATTTGCCGCGTGCAGCTAGCTCTTTTTGAATGACAAGTTCGTCACCAAGCAATACAATAGTGACATCATTAGCCAATACTTCTCTGGCTAATAATGCACCATCAATTGTCGCTTGCGGAGCGAAATCGCCACCGGAGACATCAAGCCCAATCTTCATGGGAGAAAATTAGAACTTATTGAACCTCCTCGATGGAGTCTGTAGCTTTTTCAGCTACAACTTTCCCTCTGTAGTAGAGTTTTCCTTCATGCCAGTGCGCATGATGAAAAAGGTGCGGCTGACCTGTTGTTGGGCATGTAGCTACTTGATTCGCAGTAGCTTTCTTGTGCGTTCTACGTTTGTCACGACGTGTGGTCGATATTCTTCGTTTAGGATGCGCCATTTTTCTTTAATTTATAGCTATTTAATTTAAATTCTTTAATGCGGACCACCTTGGGTCTATGTCGTCGTCGTCTTTTTTGTTTGGATCTGGTGCTACTTGCTGATATTTAGCAATTAGAGCAACCATCTCTTCGTTGCAGTCTCCTTCATCATGAACCATTCTTGAGGGCAAGGATAGTGTGATGAGCTCATAGATAGGCTGAGTGAGATCAATTTGATAGCTCTCAGGTGCGATAACGATTAAATTTTCATCTTCGGATTCTTCGTGTCCAAAGGTGTAATAAATAGTGAATTCACCATCTATTTCTTGGTTAATCGGTTCTCCACAGCGGTCACAGTCTGAAAAAATGAAACCGTCAATACCGATATTGGCAATGAGCATGGTTTCCTTTTTTTCTAACTCTAGATAGGCGATTAAACGACCATCTTCTATGAGTGAGTAAGGCAAAGATTCAAAGAACGACTTGTCAATGTCAAATTCAAATTCGTGAATCCCGAGCTTGAGTCCGACAAACGGTATGGCGTAGGGATTATTCATATTGAAAGTTTCACTAACAAAAACGAAGGGCAAAATTAAGGAATTAATTTGGATTTTTAAAATCCGAAAAGACACTTACTTGCAATCTTCTCTTAATCTTGATCTTTTCGTCCTTTTTCTTCTTTAGAAAATGGCAAAGGATTGGCTGTAATTTCTTTGTAAAGTTTGCGATTACGGTAGGCATCAACTGCTAAGTAAATAGCACTGCGCATGCTTTGTTCGTCGGCAAGTTGTTTGCCGGCTATATCAAAGGCGGTGCCGTGATCTGGGCTTGTTCTGACGATTGGCAAACTTGCAGTAAAGTTGACCCCATCATCGAAACAAAGTGCTTTAAAAGCCGCGAGCCCTTGGTCGTGATACATGGCCAAAACGCCATCAAATTGTTGCCTAGATTTAGATCCAAAAAATCCGTCAGCTGGGTAAGGCCCAAAGGCCAAAACCCCATTCTGACGCGCTTGTTGAATGGCGGGAGTAATGATGTGTTGTTCTTCTTCACCAATTTTTCCATTTTCTCCGGCATGCGGATTGAGGCCTAAGACCGCAATTCTTGGCTTGACAATACCGAAATCTTTTTTCAAGCTTTGTTCGAATGCTTCGATTTTCTGAACAATAAGTTCTTTGTTGAGTTTACTTGAAATATCTTTAATCGGGATATGCGTAGTGACCAATGCAACGCGCAGCGATCCTGAAACCAAAACCATCAAAGCTTCTTTGGCGCCAGACATTTCCGCTAAATATTCAGTGTGTCCTACAAATTCAAAACCTGCTTTTGCTACGTTTTCTTTAGAAAAAGGCGCTGTAACAATGACATCAATTTTGCCACTCGCGAGGTCCTTGGTTGCCG
This sequence comes from Crocinitomicaceae bacterium, assembly GCA_044371695.1. Classification (GTDB taxonomy): domain Bacteria; phylum Bacteroidota; class Bacteroidia; order Flavobacteriales_D; family Crocinitomicaceae; genus UBA952. The sequence goes on from JBILTD010000234.1 coordinate 2,532, forward strand.
CCTCTAAGGAAAGTAACGCATATTTGCCTCCGTTGGCATTTGATAGCCCTGGCTCTATTTCAATTTCATCTTGCCAAACATTGACAACGTTGATTTTTTTAGCAGATACTTCATCTGCAGATTTACAA
>JBILTD010000235.1:0-2650 GCA_044371695.1 Crocinitomicaceae bacterium
TACCATTTGAAATTTTAGGTTCTTGTGTATATTGCTTTAAACCGTGACCAATAATAGTATTCACGTCTTCGTGTAGTAAGTTGGATTCTAGCAAGGTATGGATGACAAAGCCCATACCTCCAGCTGCATGGAAATGATTCACGTCAGCCGCTCCGTTCGGATACATTCTGGTAATGAGTGGAACCACAGCTGACAAATCGGACATATCCTCCCAATTGATGATGATGCCGGCCGCACGTGCAATCGCAATAAGGTGAATGGTGTGGTTGGTTGATCCGCCTGTGGCAAGCAAACCGATAATTCCATTTACCACTGTTTTTTCATCAAAAATTTGAGCCAGACTTCTTGATTTTCCGATGCGGATATTTTCTACTAAAACACGCACTGCTTCTTTATTGAGTAAGTGTCTGAGTTCGGTGTTTGGATTGACGAAACTTGACCCGGGTAGGTGTAATCCCATAATTTCCATCAGCATTTGATTGCTATTAGCGGTGCCGTAAAACGTACAAGTTCCTGGTGAATGATAAGAGTCCGATTCTCCTTTGAGCAATTCTTCACGGCCAATTTTGCCTTCTGCAAAGGCCTGACGAATCTGGGACTTCTCTTCGTTGCTGATTCCGCTAGGCATTGGCCCGCCAGGCATAAATATTGTCGGGAGGTGTCCAAAACGAAGTGAGCCCATTAATAACCCTGGTACAATTTTATCGCAGATGCCTAAACACAAAACACCATCGAACATATTATGAGATAGGCCTACAGCGCTTGAAAGTGCAATGACATCGCGGCTATATAAAGAAAGCTCCATTCCAGGTTGCCCTTGCGTAACGCCGTCACACATAGCAGGAACGCCGCCAGCAACCTGAGCTACCGCTTTGAATTCATGCGCAAATTTTTTGATGTCTTTGGGGTAATCTTCATACACTTGATGTGCTGAAAGCATGTCGTTGTAGGCAGTAAGGATGCCTAAATTTGGCGTAATATCAGCAGCTAATTCTTGCTTGTCGTGGGCATTGCAGGCTGCAAAACCATGAGCAAGGTTTCCACAACTGAGTGTGCTTCTGTGCACGCCATCTAAATAGGCTGCCTCCATTTGCTGCAAATAGGCGCTGCGTGTTTCTTTACTTCTTTCAACAATTCTGGCTGTAATTTCAGCAATCTTTGGGTGTATCATAAGGCTGAGTAATAGATTTGATCGATGTGTTGCTGAAACGCAGCAATTGGCAAATTTGCTTGTGACGCATGTTCATAGACGTCTAGTTTTTGTGCACCGGTGAGCATTAAGAGTAAGTTTCTTGAACTGAATAGCAAAGATGCTGAACAAGTGATTCTTTGCGTGGGGTGAGCGGGTGCATTGGTATTGAATATCAATTGCTTGGTTTCTCTTGCTGCCACTTCAGAGGCCGGGTCATTGGGGAAGATTGAAGCCGTATGCCCATCAGGGCCCATTCCCAATAGCGAAACATCTGGTTCAGTAAAAATACGGTATGCAACTTCAATTTCTTGAAGATTTTTCTGGTAGTCGTTTAGGTTGCTTACCATAGGCACAAATTGGGCAACTTGCGCCTTGTTCTGAAGTAGTGTATTTTGAAGGAGTAAGTGATTTGAAAATTCACTATCAGGCCCAACATAGCGTTCATCTACGAGACCTACAACTACTTTACTCCAGTCGAGTTCTACTTGTGAAAGCAATCGGTAAACACCGCCGGGTGTACTACCGCCAGATAAAAGTAAGGTCGCTTTACCACGCTCAGCAATGGCTGCTGTTAAATGTGCGGCGATGTCATGGGTTAGCTGCTGCTCTAATTCAAGTTTTGTTGCAAAACTGATCATTCTCTCCAAGTTTTGGTGATCCAAGTTTCGTCATCATGTAAAATATCGTCTCCAGGGCCCCAGGTACCTGCTTCGTAAAGCACATTTGGCATATTCGTTTCCTTCCATCCATTGGTAACAGATTCAATGAAAGTCCAGGCGGCTTGAAGTTCATCTTGACGCATAAATAGCGTTTGATTTCCGCGAATGACGTCAATAATTAAACGCTCATAGGCCTCTGGGAAGCGCTCTTTAAAAGAATCGTTGTAATCGAGTTTCAAGGCGATAGGCTTATATCGATAACCTCCTGGGCCAGGAATCTTGGTCATTTGGATCAATTCAATGCGTTCCTCAGGTTGTAAGCGGATGATCAACTTATTGTTATTGAGCTTCTCTTTAGATGGGAAAATGTTGTGCTTGACTTCACGGAAATTAATCACAATTTCAGAATAACGTTTGATCATGCGCTTTCCGGTTCTCAGCAAGAACGGAACACCCTTCCAACGCCAGTTGTCCACGTATGTTTTAATAGCAACGAATGTCTCAGTTTTGGATTCGTATTTTTCAATGTCTTCAAGGTAGCTATTGACTTGCACACCATTTGAAACCCCTCTTGTGTATTGCCCTTTTACGGTGTCCTTAAGAATGGATTTTTTATTGAGTGGGCGTAGGGCTTTTAAGACTTTGAGTTTTTCGTTGCGGACTTCGTCTGCTTCGAGCGCTACCGGTGGGTCCATGGCCACTAAACAAAGCAATTGCAACAGGTGATTCTGCACCATATCGAGTAGGGCACCAGATTGATCGTAATAAGAAGCGCGTTTTTCTACGCCAAGGCTTTCTG
>JBILTD010000236.1:0-2622 GCA_044371695.1 Crocinitomicaceae bacterium
CCCTTTTTGCTTATATTTGTAGACAATCAACTAAAAATGGCCAAAGATAAAGCAAGCACTACGCAAGACCAGCTCGATTTCAATAGCTTTAAACAACAAGTTATCAATGATTACCGTTTGGCTTGCATCTCCCGAGAAGCCTCCTTACTTGGCCGAAAAGAGGTCCTTACTGGGAAAGCCAAATTTGGAATTTTCGGCGACGGCAAAGAATTGGCACAAATAGCCCTAGCCAAACAATTTCAAAACGGCGATTTTCGTTCAGGCTACTACCGTGACCAAACGCTCATGATGGCCATTGGTGAACTCAACGTAGATCAATATTTTGCTGGTTTATACGCCCACACTGACGTCAACATCGAGCCACAATCTGCTGGTCGTCAGATGGGTGGTCACTACTCTACACGCAACCTAGATGCCAATGGTCAATGGAAAAACCTAATGGCTCAAAAAAATAGCTCAGCAGATATTTCGCCAACCGCTGGCCAAATGCCCCGCTTACTTGGTTTAGCGCAAGCATCGAAAGTTTACCGCGAGCACCCAACTTTAAAAGAACTCGAATACTTTAAAAATTTCACTAATGGTGGTAACGAAGTTGCATTTGGTACAATCGGCGACGCTTCCACTTCTGAAGGCCCATTCTGGGAAACCATGAACGCAGCAGGTGTACTTCAAGTACCCATGGTGATGTCCGTTTGGGACGACGGCTACGGTATTTCCGTTCCAAGAGAACTTCAGACTACCAAAGGAAGCATTTCAGAAGCATTGGCTGGTTTTCAACGCAATTCAGAGAAACCTGGCTTTGAAATTTTGGTCACGAAAGGTTGGGATTACGCCCACCTTTGTGAAACCTATGAAAAAGCCGTCCAAATTGCCCGCACAGAACACGTGCCTGTCTTAGTTCACGTCAAAGAAGTAAACCAACCGCAAGGTCACTCCACTTCTGGCTCTCATGAGCGCTATAAATCTCCTGAGCGTTTAGAATGGGAAAGTACCTTTGATTGCGTCGTTAAGTTCAAAGAATGGATTTTATCTTTCGCTGAGAAAGGTTTAGTCTTAGCCAGCTCAGAAGACCTTGAATCTATTGAAAAAGAAGCAAAAGAAGCTGTTAGAACAGCGAAAAACAATGCTTGGCAAGCTTTCGTAGCTGACATTCAACAGGACAAAGATGCCTTACTTGCTATTTTAAATAGCTTTTCTTCGGCGCACACACTCCATGAGACTTGTTCTTTGGCAGCGCAACAACTGGCAAAAGAAAAAGACAGCATCCGCCGTGATCTATTGCAGGTCGCTCGCGCTATTCTAAGAAAATCTTTAGGGGATCAAAGCCCAGAACGTAAAGCTCTAGTATCCTGGATTGCTCAAATTCAAGACAAAGCCCAAGATCGTTACAGCTCACATTTACATTCAGAATCAGCACAACGTGCAGCAGCTATTGCAACTATTCCTGTACAATATGCCCCAGAGCAACAACTCGAGGACGGGCGCATCATTTTACGCGAAAATTACCGCAAGCTTCTAGAAACCAGACCTGAAGTATTGGTCTTTGGTGAAGATGCTGGTAAAATTGGCGGCGTCAACCAAAGTTTAGAAGGTCTACAAGAGCAATTCGGAGCGCTCAGAGTATCTGATACCGGAATCCGAGAATGCACCATCATCGGCCAAGGAATTGGCATGGCCATGCGCGGTCTTCGTCCGATTGCTGAAATCCAATACCTAGATTACCTCCTCTATGCTGTACAAATCATGTCCGATGATTTAGCAACAGTTCAATATCGCACCAAAGGTGGTCAAAAAGCACCTCTGATTGTATCTACACGTGGACATCGCTTAGAAGGTATTTGGCACAGCGGCTCTCCAATGGGCATGATCATCAATTCTTTGCGCGGAATTCACGTCTGTGTGCCTCGCAACATGACCAAAGCAGCTGCTTTTTATAACACTTTACTACAAGCCGATGAACCTGCTTTAGTCATTGAACCACTCAATGGTTACCGTACCAAAGAGCGCATGCCGCTCAATTTCGGAGAATTCACCCAAGCACTCGGGGTTCCTGAAATCGTTAAAGAAGGCTCCGACCTCACCCTAGTATCGTACGGCTCTACTTTCAATATTTGTGAACTCGCAGTGGACCAACTAGAAGAATTAGGCATTTCTGTAGAACTCATCGATGCGCAAACTTTATTGCCTTTCGATATTCATCACATGATTGGTGCTTCTGTTGCCAAAACAAATGCCCTGCTCATCGTAGACGAAGACGTGAGTAGCGGCGCTAGTGCCTTTATGCTCGATCAAATCTTAGTGAAGCAAGGAGCTTATAACTATCTTGATTTAGCCCCACAAACAATGGCCGCCAAAGATCATCGCCCAGCCTACGGCTCCGACGGCGACTACTTCAGTAAACCCAATCTCGACGACATCATCGAGAAGGTCCTAGACATGATGCATGATCTAGACCCTGAAAGTTTCCCGAAGGTTTATTAATACAATATTTTAGCAAATAAAAAAGGGGGCCGAGGCCCCCTTTTACTTTATAGTAAAGTTCAATTATGCTTTAGAATCTGATTTCGCTAATGCGTAAATCACTAAACCGAAGCCAATTTTGTTGATAGCATCACCAATGTT
>JBILTD010000078.1:0-8408 GCA_044371695.1 Crocinitomicaceae bacterium
TTGCTGTTTAGGAATAAACCTGATTTCAATTAAGGTATCTGCCGAGCTGGTTTGCACCGAATCAGTGAGCATGAAGCGAAAATAGCGCTGTGGTTTTTTACCGACATTGAATGGAGAATGCGGATAAATTGGATTGGCTTCAGTCAGCCTAAAATCTAATAAGGCATTGGCCGTTGCATGTGAAGTGAAATAACGGTTCTCAAAAGGTAAAAGCGCAAATCTGCCGGTCTTAAGCGCTGCCGTTTTCGGACCAAAAGCTCCTTGTGTGAGTAGAAAATAGGCTTCAATGAGTTCAATCTGTTTATTTTCAAGCGAACTTTTGAGTTCAAAATAAGCCATCGTGCGATCCTCTGTTTTGTTCTCTACTTGAAGCGCTGCGATCAAAAGTCTGGCTAACTCAGCCTGATCCCCATTTTGTACTTCAATGGCAGGTACATCTTGCGTACGACGCAGGTGCTCATCGGTTTGCGCTAAGCTGCAAGTGACCCCACAAAAAATCCAAAAAAACAAGAAGTAGCCTTTTACTTTTCGCATGGGGAAAATTACACAAATTTTAACAGTTATATTTTAAGTACCTTTGCCCTGTTTGAATCAAAACATGGAGAACCCAGAAGGCATACGCATCAATAAATACCTCAGTGAAGTTGGCTACTGCTCAAGAAGAGCCGCAGATCAGTTGATTGAAAGAGGACGCGTACGCATCAACGGAAAAATTCCGGAAATGGGCACCAAAGTTTTCCCTACAGATGTCGTTACCGTCGATGACGAAGCAGTTGGAAAGCCCCAAGAAGAATTCATTTATATTGCTTTTAACAAACCGGTGGGTATTGTCTGTACCACCGACCACATCCGTGAAAAAGACAACATCATTGACTACATCAATCACCCCAAACGCATCTTCCCTATTGGAAGACTTGACAAACCGAGCGAGGGGCTTATCTTTTTAACCAACGATGGCGATATCGTCAATAAGATTTTAAGAGCGCGTAATAACCACGAAAAAGAATATGTGGTTACCGTAAATAAGCCTATCACAAAAGATTTCATCAGAAAGATGGGTAACGGCATTCCTATTTTGGGTACCATGACCCGCAAGTGTCAGGTCAAGCAAATCGGGAGTCATTCTTTTTCAATCATCTTGACTCAAGGGCTCAACCGACAAATTCGCCGCATGTGCGAGTTCTTAGACTACCGCGTCTCGAAATTGAAACGCGTCCGCATCATGAACATCGAACTCGATGTACCCGTAGGGCAATGGCGCTACCTCAACGAAGACGAAATCTTAGTGATCAAATCGATGGTTGCCAACAGCACGAAAGAGGTTTAGTTTTTCACCTCCTCAAACAACAATTCCGTATTCGGATCTAATTGAAATTTAGTGATTGTTTTGCCCGCAATTTGGGGTAGAGCAAAGCGATGCTTGGTGTCATTTATAGTGAACTTTTGGATGCTCATTTCGCCGTTATCATAATAGAATGCCACCTTTAATGAAAATTGGAATTGTTCTTTTTGCAACAGACGAAGCTCGAAAAACTGCTGCCCCTCCTCCTCGCTTAACTTCGCCTTCAGGACAGGGTGTCTTTCTTGATACAGCCATTGCTTGAAGAAAACGCTGAGGTCTTTAGAGCTTTGGGCACGCATGACGCGCACGAAGTCTTCAGAACTTGCGTTACCATTCTGGAATTGTAGGTAAAACTGACTGAGACCTTTGAAAAACAAAGAGTCACCCATTTCTTGGCGCAACATGTGCAAGACCCAGGCGCCTTTTTGGTAGGCATTGGCGTTCAGGCGCTCTTGAATATTTGGCGTCAGAGAATCGACAAGTGCCTGATGAAAACCGTTGTTGTAAAGATTTGTAACCCGGATTCGGTCTTTTCTGAGCTGCTCATGGAAAGCCCTTTGACCTTCGAAGTTTTCGATGTATAAATTGGTCAAATAAGTAGCAAAACCCTCACTGAGCCAAAGATGCTGCCAATCGGCCTCGGTGACAGAATTGCCAAACCACTGATGCGCCACTTCATGTGCAATGAGATGGGTTGAATTCAAATTTGCCTTCAGGGAGGCTTCGTCGTAAAAAATACAGCCGGCGTTTTCCATACCTCCATAGCGCGTTGTAGACTGTACGTTGTTGAGTTGCTCAAAAGGATACTGGCCAACTAATTTTTTATAAAAGGCAATAATTTGCGGTGTCGGTTCAAAACTCTTGAAAGCCAGCACGCTGTCTTGAGGATAAACGCTGGCCTTAATAGACACGCCATCGAGCACACCCACCTCTTTTTGCACCAATTGGGCGCAGCCAATGACCGCCACTTTTGCCGGAATGGCTTGCTGCATTTGGTAGTGCCAAATTTGGGTCTGGGCAGCACCTTGCTTTTTTGATAGGAGGTCTCCGTTGGCAACCACTTGGTATTTCTTAGGCGCTTCTACAATAAAATCATAGCGCGCTTTCTCCGAAGGGTGATCAATGCAGGCATACCAATAATGAGCGCGGTTAGGCCAGTTATCTGCAAAAAAAGTGCGTTCGTTGTGCTGATTGTTACTAATCACGAGGCCATCTGACGGGATGCCCGCAAATTGGATCTCAATTTTCAATTCGCTGGCCTTGATTCGTTTAGGAAGTGTAATATTTAATTTCTTTTCAGACTGTGTAAAAGCCAGTGCTTTTCCTGCCAAAGATACCTTACTAACTGTCATGCCATCGCCCTTCTTTTGGGGGCCATAAAAATCAAAAACCAACGAACTGAGTTCCGATTCATATTTTAACAGTTCTATTTGCTCGGTCACATAAATTGAATCGGTATGGTCTGCTAATTTGATGTTCAGTTGATATGACAAAACATCTATCGCTGGTACTTGTGCCCATAATTGAAGACTCAAAAAACTAATGAAAAAAATGAAAAAGATTTTCATGGTTATCCGAAAAGCACTCCTTCTTTCAAGGAATTTGGTGAGATAAAAATTTGTTTGGCTTGGGTTTTCTGAAGCACCCATCTTGTTTTGATAGCGGCTAGCGGAGCCATGCGTTTGCGTATGGCAATGATGTGCGGATTCGCGTCGCGTTCGGCCTGGGTAGAGGCAATAATCTGATCGAGCATCTTGAAAAAATGCTCCGTATTTACTTTTTGCGCCTGACCATTTGCTTCAAAAAAAGATCCCTCCAATAATTCATAAAAAGTTTCAAAACTCCCTGATGCTCCAATGAGTATTTCGGGCAAAGCTTGTTCAAAAAAGGGCTGGCAGTGTTGAGCTAGGTAGGCCTCTACCCTTTGGATATCCTCTTGTGAATAAGGATCTTGAAACGTAAAATGTTGAAACAGACGAGAAACCCCAATATCAAAAGATTGTGCCACAAACGGGCCCTTGGAATCAGCTGCAATAAATTCAGTAGAACCTCCACCGATGTCCATAATAAGTGCAGGTTGTTCGAACGGATAAGTAAGTGCTACGCCTTTATAGATGAGATTGGCTTCTTGCAGGCCAGTGATGATTTCAATTTGAATAGCTAATTCATCGGCCACCTTTTGAACTAAATCAGCTGCATTTTGGGCATCTCGCAAAGCCGAAGTACCGATTGCATGGATTTGTGCTACCTCCCATTGTTCGCAAAGAACTTTAAAATGCTGCAGCGTTTTGAGTGCGCGTGCTTGCGCATCGGGGCTAATTCGTTTTTCATTGATACCACCCATACCCAGCGCAACACCTTCTTTGGTCTGAAAAAGAATTTGATGCGTTTGGGTGTCGGCAATCAGCAGATTAAATGTGTTGGTACCTAAATCAATGACTGCCCTGCGCATACGCTTAGAATTTCAGGATGGTCTTTTTGTACCAACGACTTGCCAACCAAAGCAACAAAATAGCGCAAAGTACGAGCACCAACCAACTTAGCAGTACGGTCATGTAAGCATCTAGTGTGGCTCCTTGGGTAAGTTGGATCATGGCTAAAACCGGCGATGAAAAAGGTAAGTACTGAAAGAAATTGGAGAGCCCTGCTGCCGGATAATATATATAAAAGCCTCCTGCGACAAGACCAAAGACAATGAGTAGTAATAACGGAATGAGGAATTGTTGGCCGTCTGCATCTGCCGCGCTTCTAGCTCCTAGCACCGAGAAAAGCGCGCCATAGAAAAAGAAACTGGCCAAGAAAAAGAGCAAGAAATGAAAAAGCAAAAAGCCAAAGTTGAGTTTTTCAAAAAGAAAATCACTCAGCGGATTAAGCCTGACACCTGCAGTACCCTGCCAATAACTTGGATCAAGTAAATCGACAAACAAGGTGATTCGGAGGACCCAAAAGCCCAAACTCATGACTAGTATCCAACCAAATAATTGCAGCAAAGCGACCAAACCAATACCTGCAATTTTGCCCATCATGAGCTGACTTGGCTTCACGCTAGCTAAAAGCACCTCGACAATGCGGTTGCTTTTTTCTTTGACCGTGGCTCTGAAGATGGTCATGCCGTAAATTCCGACAAAAAGCAGAATGAAGGCCCCTAAAGCAAAGCCAGTCCAACTAGACGTTTCTTTGGCTTCGTTTTTAGGATCGTCGAGGTCTCGAAAATCAAAAATGAGGCCTTGTTTGATGCTGCGAAAAGCTTGTACACTCAGTGCTGAAAACTCATTGGCTAAAATTTCTTCTATGCGTCGCTCTACCTCAAACTTAAGCTGCATGCGGGTATCTATGCTGGGCTGCTCGCGGTAAAAGACAAAACACTTTTTGTTATTGAGTACTTTTTCATTGAGCTCTAACAAAACATCAAATTCTTGATAGACCTTAGCGGCCTTGAATTCATCAATTTCTAAATAGGCATCTAGGAAGTAGTACTCAATGTATTTTTCTTGTTGAGCAAGTACTTTGTGTTCCATGATTTGCCCAGGATCAGCAATGAGTACTTTGATTTTTTCTTTGCCTTGATCGGCCGCTAAAAGCAGCGCCACGAGTAAAAACAAAACTACCATTGGGCCCAAAATGAGCATCCACCAGAAACCGCGTTGAGACAAGCGCTCTTTGCATTCGCGTTGTGTAATTAACCAGAACTTAGTCATGCTGCAACTGATGTTGAGAAATTAAATCAATAAATACTTCTTGCATCGAGGGTAAGCGTTTTTCTAGGCGCTCAACGACCACTTGGTCTTGCAAGGAGCGCATGAGGTCATTGAGTGTGCGCTCTCCTCTGATGCGCAGCAAACAAGCATAACGACCTTCGCTGAGTTCTTTTTGCTCGACCAATTCAAAATCGGTCCAGAGTGCATTGGCAAACGCAAGCATGTGTCCTTCAAAACGCACCTCAATTTCACCCTTGCTACTGGCTGATCGCAAATTCCAGATGCTGTCTTGGGCTAGCACCTTTCCTTGATGTAGTAGTGCTGCGGCATCGCAAATTTCGTCGACACTTTTCATGTTGTGCGTAGACAAGATGATGGTGCGCCCTTGGGTTTGTAAGGCCTTGATTTCATTCATGATGAGTTCAACATTCATGGGGTCGAAACCCGAAAGCGGTTCGTCAAGGATGAGTAATTCGGGCTCGTGAACCAAAGCTGCTAAAAATTGAACTTTCTGAGCCATTCCTTTAGATAAAGTAGCAATGCGTTTGTTGCGCCATGAATCAATTTCAAAATGATTGAGCCATTTATCTACATTTATTTTGGCTTGTTTGTTGGGTAAGCCGCGTAGCCGAGCCAAGAACAAAAGGTGTTCTTCAACGCCCATGCTTTTATATAAACCGCGTTCTTCAGGAAGATAACCAATATTTTGAAGTTGCGATGGAGACAGCGTTTTACCCTGGTATAAAATGTGACCTGAATCGGGGCTAATCATTTGATTGAGCATACGGATGAGCGTGGTTTTACCTGCTCCGTTCGGGCCGAGTAGTCCGAAAATTTGGCCTTGCGTCAGGGAAATACTGACGTCATCGAGTACCAGCTTTCGCTGATATGACTTACTGACACCCTCTATTTGAATCATGATTTAAAGCTACAAAAAACTTAGCTAGCGCAATTCAACTAAAGACTTCCAATGATACTTTTTTGCTAAAATGAAGTATAAACCTGTAAAAAACACGGCGCCAGTCAGCAAATGCACCCATGCGCTACCAGGTTCAGCGTTATCGAGCCACAAGGCATCTGTATGAAAAACTTGCCAGGTGCTGGAGATGACCACGGCACTAAAAATGTTGTTGATGCTGTGAAAAGCGAGTGCGAGCTCTAGGCCGTTATCTTGAACGCTGATCAGAGCGAGAAAGAGACCAGCCATGAAATAATAAAGAATGATCGCCGGGCCCAAGGCCTGAATTTCAGGATTGGAGCCGTGAACAACAGCAAAAAACACAGCACTAAGGACTAAACTCAGCCAAATCTTACCCGTTCTGACATAAAGGCCTTGTAAAGCATAGACCCTGAAAATGAGTTCTTCGGCAGCAGCTTGTATGGGGATGAGTAAAATCGAAAGTGCTAAGAGTGGAAAAAATTGTTGTGGTTTGAAATTCCATTGCAAGCTAGCGCCTGAAGCAGCATCAATGAAAAATGGCGCAAAAGAAACAATACCGAGTAAAACCAACAGCAAAGCGGCAAACCAAAAAAAGCGCCCCCACCTGAAGCGAGGTGCTGCTGTAAATATCGGGCGCAACTTTCTTTGATGAACAAATACGAGATAAAGCAGTAGACCAAAAAAGAGGAGCACAAATGGAAACAACATCCAAAAAAAGAAGCGCAAACTACCAAAGGCTGCCACGAGCTGCTCGTTTTCGAGGTCAAAATTTGAGCCCGGAAAATGCGCCTCCCAATCGAGCAGTAAAGGCAAAGAACCTAAAATATAAAGCAAGACCAACAGTAAAATTCCGCCAGCATAGAGACCGACCGCACCTTTACCTTGTTTGGCTGCTTCTATAAAACGCATCAGGAAAAGATATCGCGCATGCGACTAAAGAATCCTTTGTCTTTTTGCGCTTTTTGTGGATCAAAATTCTCGGAATCGCGGAGCTTCTCTAGCGTTTCTTTTTCTTCTTTGGAAACAGCAGTTGGCGTATAAATGTGTAAGTGCACAAAAAGATCACCGGTTGCGTAACCCTGCACACTTGGCAAGCCTTTACCGCGCAGACGCAGCACTTTGCCACTTTGCGTGCCTGCATCCATTTTGATTTTGACTTTTCCGCCAACGGTTGGCACCTCTAAAGAAGCGCCGAGCACAGCGTCTACAAAATTGACATAAGCATCGTAATGGAGGTTTTCTCCTTCGCGCTTGAGCTCTTCGTGTTCGATTTCTTCAATGACCACAATGAGATCACCGGCAGCACCATTGAATGGCCCCGCGTTTCCTTTGCCGCGCACACTGAGTTGCATGCCGTCTTCAACCCCTGCTGGGATATCGATTTCAATGACTTCTTCCTGACGCTTAAGGCCTTGCACATCAGCATCTGAAGGTTTGGATTCTACGGTTTTACCAGCACCCTGACACACATGACAGGTGGACTGCGTTTGCATGGCTCCTAAAAAGGTTTGCGCCACGCGTGTGATGCGACCCGTTCCTTGACAGGTTGGGCAATTTTTATAAGTAACGCCCTCGGCCTGAACTAGTTTGTTGACTTTGATTTTTTTATTGACCCCGTTGGCAATTTCTTCGAGGGTGAGTTTCATTTTAACGCGAAGGTTGGTGCCCTTCACGACTCTTGATCCACTGCGGCTACCACCGAACGAACCGCCAAATGCGCCGCCGAAAATATCGCCAAATTGCGAGAAGATGTCGTCCATGTTCATGCCACCGCCAAAGCCACCTGCACCGCCCATTCCGGCATGACCAAAGCGGTCATATTGTGCTTTCTTTTCAGCGTTGCTCAGGACTTCATAAGCTTCAGCAGCTTCTTTGAATTTTTCCTCAGCACTGGCGTCATCGGGGTTTTTATCGGGGTGATATTTGAGTGCTAGTTTGCGATAAGCCTTTTTGATTTCGGATTCATCGGCATTTTTAGAAACACCCAATACTTCGTAATAATCTCTTTTGTTACTCATGTTCGTTTTATTGTCCTACTACAACTTTTGCATAACGCAAAACCTTGTCATTGAGATAATAACCTTTTTCTACATCATCAACTACTTTACCTTTAAGTGCTTCTTCTGGAGCAGGAATATTGGCAATGGCTTCGTGTAAATCACTGTCAAATGCCTGGCCTTTGGCTTCCATTTCTTTGAGCCCCTTAGAAAGTAGAATTTGTTTGAATTTATTTTGAATTAATTTGAAGCCTTCTCTGAGTGCTTCGATATCTTCTAGATTTTCATTGTTGGCGACCGCTCTGTCAAAATCGTCTAGAACTGACAACATATCCTTTAGTAAACCAGCGTTAGCAGAAGCAATGAGATCGAGGCGCTCTTGATTGGTTCGGCGACGGTAATTCTCGAACTCGGCATAAAGGCGCACAAAT
>JBILTD010000237.1:0-2609 GCA_044371695.1 Crocinitomicaceae bacterium
TTCAGCTCAACGAGGTCCTTGATTTCATCTCGGCTAAAGGTTTCAAAAGTTCCTGAAATTACACAGATTTTTCCTTCTAGAATAGTAGATTGAAGTTCCTTTTGCAAAACTTCAAACTGCAAACCGACTGCTTGTAGACCTGCAATTAGATTTAGGTTATTTTGATCACGAAAATAAGCCAATATAGATTGTGCGATTTTTTCGCCAATTTCATCAACCAATAAAAGCGCTTCTAGACTAGCCGTACTAAGCGCTGTCATGGTTTTGAAGGCCTGTGCCAGTTTTTTTGCCACCGTTTCGCCGACAAAGCGAATACCTAAACCAAACAATACTCTTTCAAATGGGATTTGCTTGGATGCTGAGATAGATTGCAATAAATTATTCGCAGACTTCTCTGCCATGCGATCCAGAGAAAGCAACTGATCAAAAGTCAAATGATAAAGATCTAAAGGGCTTTTAATCATTTGCTTAGCAAACATTAGTTCAACTGTTTCTTCACCTAAACCATCAATATTAAGTGCCTTACGACCGATAAAGTGCAAAATTTTACCGGTTACTTGTGGGGGACAACTTTGTTCGTTAGGGCAATAATGTTGCGCCTCCCCCTCCTGCCTGATCAGCCCTGAACCACATTCGGGGCAATGTTCAATAAATGAAATGCGTTCTTGGGTTGTGCGCAATGCCAAATTGACACCAACAATTTTCGGAATGATTTCTCCGCCTTTCTCGACCTGAACCGTATCAGAAAGACACAAATCTAATTTTTGTATTTGATCGGCGTTGTGTAAAGAAGCGCGCTTCACGGTTGTGCCGCCCAATTGTACAGGATTAAGATTAGCTACCGGAGTAATAGCGCCTGTGCGGCCCACTTGATAAGAAACCGACGCTAGTATCGTTTCAACTTGTTGGGTCTTGAATTTATAAGCGATTGCCCAACGCGGTGATTTTGCAGTAAGCCCTAATTGTTCTTGTTGCTCAAAGGAATTGACTTTTAACACCACTCCGTCGATATCAAACGGCAAGCTATGGCGCTGTGCATCCCAAAACTGAATGAAATCCATGATGCCGTCAATGGTTGTGGTTTTTTCAATCATGCGCAGCTTTGGATCGGGCACTTTAAAGCCCCATTCTTTTGCTTTTTGCACCGCCTCAAAATGACCACTGCTCAGGTTCTGAACACCATGTACGCCATATAGGTAGCAATCTAGGCCGCGCTTAGCCACTTCTTTTGAGTCAAGAAGCTTTAGCGTTCCTGATGCCGTATTTCTGGGGTTGGCAAAAAGCGCCTCGTTCGCAGCAGCACGCTGTTCGTTGAGCGCTTGAAAATTTTGTTGCGGCATGAAAATCTCTCCGCGAATTTCAAAATCGGAGGGCGCATTTTCATTGAGCATCAACGGAATACTTCTTATGGTTCTGACGTTTGTGGTCACTTCTTCACCTTGTTGTCCATCGCCACGGGTAAGGGCCTGAATCAAAGCACCATCTTTATATTGAATACCGATCGCGACACCATCGTATTTGAGTTCACAAACAAATTCAGAAGCCTCACCGAGTGCTTTTTGACAGCGCTCTGCCCAGTCAATAATTTCTTGCTCTGAGTAGCTATTAGACAACGAAAGCATTGGAAAACGATGCGCTTTGGCTTCGAATTTTTTGGTGATATCCCCACCTACTCTTCTGGTTGGGCTATTTGGATCTATGAGACTAGGATGCGCTTTTTCGAGCAGCTCTAGTTCTTTGAGCAGCATATCAAACTCATAATCAGAAATTTGAGGCTCATTGAGTACATAATAGGCATGATTATGCAGGTGCAGCTCGGCACTTAAGGCGGCCATTTTGGCTTTGATTGCTTGCAGATCCATAAGCTAAAGTTAAGCTTTTTGCGCAAGTAACATCCGGTTCTTCCCTTGCAAATCTCTATAAATTTCAAGGTTTATATAGTCTGGGGTTTCAAATAAGGCCTGCGTGGGCGTTGCGAATTCTTCATGAATTTCAAGCGCCAGCCAACCGCCCTTTGCTAAATGATTTTTAGCCAAAACTTGAAGTCGCTCATAAAACAGTAAAGGAGCTTGATCTGGGACAAACAAGGCCATGTGTGGTTCATACTGCAGCACATTTGCTTGCATCTGGGCTTTTTCAGCTTGTGGAATATAAGGCGGATTTGAAACCAATAAATCAAAATTTTGAGTCGGTTGCCAATCAAAAATATCAATGACTTGAAAATCTACATCCAAATTGGTAAACCTTGCGTTTTCTGTGGCCAACGCAATGGCCTCATGGCTTAAATCCAGACCCAAAACCTCTGCCTGAGGAAACTTAGATTTCAAGGCTAAGGCGATACAACCACTACCCGTACAAACATCTACAATTTGAGAAAAATCTTGTCTTTGTTTTTGAAGCAGATCAATTAGTTCTTCGGTTTCAGGACGCGGCACCAAAGCACGCGCATCTGACTTCAGGAGTAAATCAGAAAAGAAAACCTCACCTAAAATATGCTGAAAGGGCTCATGAGCTTGTAAACGCTTGACAAAACTTCTGATGTAAAGCAAGTCAGATTCGGAGATGCGCTCGTCTTGTTTGAGCAAGAGCTCTGTAGGGGTCCAGTGGAA
>JBILTD010000004.1:0-24509 GCA_044371695.1 Crocinitomicaceae bacterium
AGTTTCTGTTTTGTGCCTTGGTAAGAAAATCAAAGACGTTTATAAAAGAACGCCAAATTTCTACCATAATGAGAAGCTAGAATCCATGGAAGATATCTACGCTGATCTTCGTTTTGAATTGGTTGCTCAGGTAGCCGACGAAATCATGGCCCAATTCCTCAATAAGTCTTTCGATAAAGTTGTCATTGTTTACAACCGTTTCGTTAATGCAGCTGCACAAATAGTTGAAACCGAACAATTTTTGCCTATTGTTCCTTCAGTTGCTGAAGCCGAATCTGGCGATTACATTTTTGAGCAACCTAAAATGGAAATCGTAGAAGACTTATTACCAAAGAGCATGAAATTGCAACTCTACAAAGCAATCCGTGACTCTTTTGCTTCTGAGCACGGTGCCCGCATGACTGCCATGCACAAGGCAACAGATAACGCTAAAGAACTTCAAAAGAATTTGAAATTAAGTTACAACAAAGCGCGTCAAGCTGCCATTACCAACGAGATCCTCGAAATCGTTGGTGGAGCCGAAGCACTCAATGCGTAATCCAATTTTAAGGATATCAAAAAGGCGGCTAATTTTAGCCGCCTTTTTTGTTGAAATATGTTTCAGATTGTTAGTCTTCGATTTGCCAATTGAAGCGTGCTGCAATGGCTTTAAAAATATAAGCTCTTAGTGCTTCGGGTTTAAAAACCTGGAGTACGTCGTCCATGAAGGCTTGCAATAAAAGTGTTTTGGCCGCTTTTTCACTAAGACCTCTTGCTTTCAAATAGAACAAAGCGTTTTCGTCGAGTTGCCCAGTTGTAGAACCATGTGAACACTTGACGTCGTCGGCATAAATTTCGAGTTCAGGTTTTGAATTGACGCTTGCATTTTCAGATAGTAAAATGTTGGCATTGCTTTGAAAAGCATTGGTCTTTTGGGCGTCTTTTCTAACAAAAACTTTACCGTTAAATACGGCAGTGGCTTGCTCATCAATAATACCTCTGTATGTTTCAAAAGATTCACAGTTGGCCACCTGATGATCAATGGTGGTGTAGTTGGCTACGTGTTGTTGCCCACCAAGTAAATAGGCACCATTGAGTTTTGTTTCGGCGTGCTCCCCTTGAACTTCTACTAATAAGTCATTGCGAACCAAAGTTCCTTTGAGGGTAACCGTATTGATTTCAAAATTCGAAGTGGCTGCTTGGTAGATGCGTTCCTCGTTGAAATCAAACTGGCCTTCTTCACAGGCCTGAACTTTGTGTAATTGAATGCGTGCATCTTGAGCGACCTCAATTTGGGTATGCGTATGCGAGAACCCGATGCTATCTGAGGTACTGAAATGCGCGAGCACAATCTGTGCTTCTGAGTTTTTTCCAAAAATCAATTGATTTCTGTAAAAATTGGCACCGCCGCTGTGTAGATAAATGATTTGGAGGGGCGTTTCAAGCGTTGTATTGTCTTGAATTGATATCGTGCAGCCGTTGTTAGCATAAACGCAGTTCATGGCGCTAAAAACGTCCTTATATTCAGTTGTTCGAAATGCAGATTTGCTTTCTTGAAGCCCCTCAATACTTACACCCGTAGGTAAGTTTTCAGGAAGATAGATCGCAGACCCATTGATAAAGATGGTGGGAACATCTTTTAAAATGCTGTGCGCACTCAGTTGATCTAATGCTAATGATTCAAAAGGCGTAAAGCTTGCATTGAGCAATTTTTGAAGACGCGTGTATTTGAATCTTTCATTCTTGGTAGTTGGAAAACTCGCTGTTGAAAGAAATTGGAGCGCTGCACCTTGCGAAGCCTGAAGCCCCTCAATAGTTGTAGGGGTAAATTGGCTGCAAAATTCGGTTAATTTACTGTCTTGTAGAGCGGTCATCTTATAAGCTTTCTTTGATCCAGTCGTAACCTTTTTCCTCGAGTTCAAGGGCTAATTCTTTTGGCCCTGACTTCACAATGCGGCCGTCATACAACACGTGTACGAAATCAGGCACGATGTAGTCAAGTAATCTTTGGTAGTGCGTAATAACAATGCTTGCATTTTTTGGAGATTTCAAAGCGTTGACACCGTGAGAAACAATGCGCAATGCATCGATGTCAAGTCCAGAGTCAGTTTCATCGAGTACCGCAAGTTTTGGCTCGAGCATAGCCATTTGGAAGATCTCGTTTCTTTTCTTTTCACCACCCGAGAAACCTTCATTTACAGACCGTGATGCCAATTTTGAATCGAGTTCAACAAGAGCCGCTTTTTCCTTCACAAGCGCCATGAATTCTTTGGCAGAAATAGGCTCAAGACCTAAATAAGCACGTTTTTCGTTAAGAGCTGTTCTTAAAAAGTTGACGTTGCTAACTCCCGGAATTTCTACTGGGTATTGAAACGCCAAAAACAAGCCTGCTCTGGCGCGATCTTCTGTAGCAAGTTCAAGTAGGTCTTGGCCATCAAAAATGACTTCGCCCGCTGTAATTTCGTAGTCTTCACGACCTGCAAGCACATTCGCTAAAGTACTTTTTCCTGCTCCGTTTGGACCCATAATGGCGTGAACTTCTCCGGCCTTTACTTCTAAATTTAAGCCCTTCAAAATTTCTTTACCATTGATTTGGGCATGTAGGTTCTTGATTGTTATCATCTGTTGTTCTGTTTTTGGAACAATTAATTTTATTTATCCGACGCTTCCTTCTAGACTAATGGCAAGCAGTTTCTGAGCTTCAACCGCAAATTCCATAGGAAGCTGATTTAATACTTCTTTACAATAGCCATTCACAATAAGACTGATGGCTTTTTCTTCACTGATGCCGCGTTGCATGCAATAGAAAAGCTGGTCCTCACCAATTTTAGAGGTCGTGGCTTCGTGTTCTATTTTAGCACTCGGGTTTTTACATTCGATGTATGGGAAGGTATGAGCTCCGCATTCATCGGTCATAAGTAAAGAATCACACTGTGAAAAGTTGCGTGCATGATCAGCACCTTTGTGAATCTGAACGAGCCCGCGATAAGAATTTTGTGATTTCCCGGCTGAAATTCCTTTTGAAATGATCGTGGATTTGGTGTGCTTACCAAGGTGAATCATTTTGGTACCTGTATCGGCTTGCTGGAAATTGTTTGTAACGGCTACTGAATAAAACTCACCAATTGAATAAGCGCCTTTTAAAATACAGGAAGGATATTTCCAAGTAACGGCTGAACCTGTTTCGACTTGGGTCCAGGAAATTTTAGCACGCTCTTCGCACAAACCACGCTTCGTTACAAAATTAAAGACGCCTCCTTTTCCGTTTTTATCGCCAGGATACCAGTTTTGAACGGTAGAGTATTTGATTTCTGCGTCGTTCAAGGCAATGAGTTCAACCACAGCAGCGTGCAATTGGTTTTCATCGCGCTGTGGAGCAGTACAACCCTCAAGGTAAGACACATAGGAGCCTTCGTCTGCCACTACTAGTGTTCGTTCAAATTGCCCAGTACCACCGGCATTGATGCGGAAGTAAGTAGATAACTCCATTGGGCAACGCACACCTTTTGGAATGTAGCAAAAAGAGCCGTCTGTGAAAACCGCGCCATTTAAAGCAGCGTAAAAATTGTCGGTGCTTGGCACTACTGTACCCATATATTTTTGGACCAATTCAGGATACTCTTGAACAGCGTCTGAAAAAGAACAGAAAATGATGCCGAGTTCTTTGAGTTTGGCTTTAAAGGAAGTGGCAACTGATACGGAGTCCATGACGAAGTCTACGGCAACACCAGTAAGGCGTTGTTGCTCTTCCATGGAAATACCAAGTTTGCTCATGGTTTCTTTGAGCTCTGGATCGACGTCATCCCAAGATTCGTATTTTTTAGTCTGCTTTGGTGCCGCATAATACGCAATGGCTTGGAAATCGGGTTTGGTGTAATGAACATGCGCCCACTCTGGCTCTTGCATGCCTTTCCAGATTTCAAAAGCTTGTAAGCGGTAGTCAAGAAGCCATTGAGGCTCATTCTTTTTGGAAGAGATGAGTCTGATGATATCTTCGTTGAGTCCTACAGGGACGGTTTCAGTCTCAATGTCGGTAACAAAGCCAAATTTGTACTCTTGGTTCTCGAGGTCCTTTGCGAGGTCGTCTTCGGTATAGTTTGCCATCTTAAACAGAAAAAGATTCGCCACAACCACATGTGCGGTCGGCATTTGGATTTTGAAATACAAAACCTTTACCATTCAAGCCACCCGAGAAATCAAGTGTAGTGCCTACCAAGTAGAGGTAACTTTTTTTATCGACCACGACTTTTACGCCGTTATTTTCAAAGCTCATATCACCTTCTTTTTCTTCGTTGTCAAAGGTGAGTTGGTACATCAGACCTGAACAGCCTCCACCTTGTACGCCAACGCGAATAAAGAAACCATCTTTGCCTTCGTCCTCCATGAGGCGCAGGGCTTGCTTTTTTGCGGTATCTGTAACAGTAAGCATCTAATTTTATTTAGATTAATTATAAATAAAACAATATAATTCGTGCAAATTTACCACTTTAATGGTATTGCATCCAAAGAAACAAACAAAGAAATTCTGTGCTTGTTTGTATTTTACGTATGTTTAAGCTCAACTTACTCAAAAACAAAGTTATGCGTCTATTTTTCCTCTTTTGCAGCCTATTTTCGATATCACAAGTTATGGCTCAACAAGTCACTATTGATTCGAAGGAATATCAAGTTTTGAAGCAAGAAAATAACCTAAATGGCGTAGACCTTATAGCACCTTCAACGCCTGTAGTTAGCCAACATTATAATAGGTCTCAGGTTCAAAAAACTGGTTTATGTGATTGCTTGATTCCGTTAGATTCTACTTTTCAATTGGCCATGTTACCCAACGACGATCTTTATTCAAATAGCATTGCCTTGCCCTTTACTTTCAGTTTTTACGGAACCTCGTATGATAGCTTGTTCATCAATAACAACGGAAACATATCGTTCTCACAACCCTATAATACTTTTACGGCATATCCATTTCCAGACCCAACATTTAACATGATTGCACCATTTTGGGCCGATGTAGACACTAGATCCACGAATGGAGGCAATGTTTGGTACAAAGTGAATGCACATTCATTAATTGTTGTTTGGGATCACGTTGGTTATTTTAACATGATGGAAGATAAACTCAATACTTTTCAACTGATCATTTCTGATGGTTTAGACACACTCATTCCAAATGCCAACAATGTGTCATTTTGCTATGGAGATATGCAATGGACAACAGGTTCTGCTTCAGGAGGTTCAAATGGTTTTGGCGGATCACCAGCAACCGTGGGGGTAAATATTGGCAATGGCATTAATTATTTTCAAGTAGGTCAATTTGATGCGAGTGGAGTAGCGTTTGATGGTCCATATAACACCAATGACCAAGTTGATTTTTTAGACGGTCAAGAAATTTATTTTGATTTGGCCAATTCCAATTCCAATATTCCTCCACTTGTTATGAGTAGCGGCATTTGCGACACCATTGATGTTTATACTGGAGACACTTTAAAAAGCTTAAATGCTGTTGATTTTTCAATCGGCATCAGCACACCTGAAATTGGTCAAATTTTAACAACAAGCATTACTTGCGATGAACCTAACGCACTGACCTACCAAACATCAGTAGTGAGTAATGAATTTACCAATTTCGACCTGACCTTTGATGCCACAGGAGTACAACCAGGCTTGTATCATATTCAGATTGAAACTACTGACAACGGCATCCCGGCACAAACCGTCACAAAAAACATCCCAATTCGAGTTATTTACGATGTAAATCTTGCAGGAATAAATGGTATGGATATCACGGATATCGATGTTTATCCCAACCCGACTTCTGAAACCATTCAAATTAATGGTTTACAAGCTAACGAACTACTTGAATTATTTGATGGATCAGGCAGATTGATTCAATCCATTAAAGTGTCAAAGACAAGCGAACAACTCTCATTACCTGAAGTAGGTTTCTATATCTTGAAATGTTCCAGCGATAAAAAGCCACTTACCGTAATCAAATTGCAACGCATCTAAGGATTCATCTACTTTAGGGTTTTCTATGTAATTTTAGCCAATGAAAAGAATAATTTTCTTGGCGCTGCTTTGTTTGAATTTAGGTGGCCAAGTTTGTGCCCAAAATTCACAAACCCAATTCAAGACGAAATACGTCATCATTCTAGTCATTGACGGCCCGCGATACTCTGAAACTTACGGTGAGCCAACTTGTAAATACAGCCCAATTCTTTGTGATTCGCTCAAAAAGGAAGGCACATTTTATGCACAGTTTAAAAACAATGGCCCCACATTTACGGTGCCAGGGCATACTGCAATCGTAACAGGGAATTATCAGCGCATTTCAAACGCAGGAACAGCGCTCCCAAAACAACCGAATATCTTTCAGTATTTTTTGCAGGCAACAGGCAAAGATTCAAGCGCAGCTTATGTAGTAGCAAGCAAGGGAAAACTAGATGTTTTGGTCAATACGAGCCACAAAAAGTGGCACGATAAATATGTAGCAAGTACTTATTGTGGCCCGAATGGAAATGGACTAGGTTATGGCCGAGACGATAAAACTTTTGCTAAAGTCACGGAGTTGGTACAAAGTGCCAATCCACCGCAACTGATGTTAATCAATTTACTTGCAGTCGATGTCTACGGACATGCCAATAATTGGGACAAATATTTGGAATCGATTACGCAATCAGATCAGTATGCAGCGCAATTGTGGCAAATGATTCAGCAAAATCCTGTTTTAAAAGACCAAACAACCCTCATGATCACCAATGATCACGGGCGGCATTTGGATGGTGTGAGGTCTGGTTTCGTGAATCATGGCTGCTGGTGTGAAGGCTGCCGCCATATTTCATTATTGGTACTAGGCCCTGATACGCCAAAAGGGGTCATTGTAGAGAAAGAAGCTGAAATGATTGATATTTCTAAAACAATTTCAGGCATATTTCAATTCCAAATGCCTAGCAGCAAAGGGCGATTTTTATACGCAGCTTTTCCAGTAATTAGTGTTGTTAATTAACAAGACTATCGTCCTTGAAATCCGCAGAATTCTATTAGCACAAATCTTCTAAAAGTTGGTCATCTACCAAATTCGGCAAAGTCACTTTTAAAAGAGGTTCTGCTTCCATGGCACGCTTGATGGCAAAAGTAGCGTTTTCATTGCGTGCCCAATTTCTGCGGGCAATCCCGTTATTGACATCCCAATGAAGCATGCTGGTTAGGTTGCGTTGAGCTTGAGTTGAACCGTCAAGTAACATACCGAAACCGCCGTTAATTACTTCTCCCCAACCAACGCCACCGCCGTTGTGAATACTGACCCATGTGGCACCGCGGAAACTGTCTCCGATGACGTTTTGAATGGCCATATCGGCTGTAAATCGAGAGCCATCATAGATGTTTGAAGTTTCTCGGTAAGGTGAGTCAGTGCCAGACACATCGTGGTGGTCGCGACCCAAAATTACTGGGCCAATTTCTCCGCGTGCAATGGCTTCATTAAAGGCAGCTGCAATGAGCATGCGACCCTCGGCATCGGCATATAAAATGCGGGCCTGAGAACCTACAACAAGCTTGTTTTGCTGTGCGCCTTTGATCCATTGGATGTTATCGGCCATTTGTTGCTGAATTTCCTCAGGGCTATTTTGCATCATTTCTTCTAAGACGGCGCAAGCTATAGCATCCGTTTTTTCAAGGTCTTTCGGGTCTCCGCTGGCACAAACCCAACGGAAAGGACCAAAACCAAAATCAAAACACATTGGCCCGAGGATGTCCTGAACGTATGAAGGGTATTTGAAGTCAATATGATTAGTAGCCATGACGTCTGCCCCAGCACGTGAAGCTTCTAGTAAAAAGGCATTGCCGTAATCAAAGAAGTAAGTGCCTTTGGCTGTGTGTTTATTGACAGCAGCTGCGTGCCTTCTTAAGCTGTCTTGAACGAATACTTTGAACTTTTCTGGGTCAGTGGCCATGAGCTCATTGGCTTCTTCGAAGCTTAAGCCAGCAGGGTAGTATCCTCCTGCCCAAGGATTGTGCAAAGAGGTTTGGTCAGACCCCAAATCGATATGGATTCCTTCTGCATCAAAACGCTCCCAGATATCTACCACATTGCCCAGATAAGCCAATGAAACTACTTCATGAATAGCTTGTGCTTTTTTGACGCGTTCACAAAGTGCTTCAAGATTGTCGTATACTTCGTCGACCCAACCTTGAGAATGTCGTGTATGCACAGCTTTTGGGTTTACTTCTGCAGTAATTGAAATGACGCCCGCAATATTTCCAGCTTTAGGTTGTGCGCCGGACATGCCACCTAGACCTGCTGTTACAAAGATTTTGCCTTTGATATCTTCGCGGTTTTTGGCAATTCTCCTGAGTGCATTGAGTACCGTGATGGTTGTTCCGTGAACAATTCCTTGCGGCCCGATATACATATATGAACCAGCAGTCATTTGACCGTATTGGGAAACTCCGAGCGCATTAAAGCGTTCCCAGTCATCGGGTTTTGAGTAATTAGGGATGACCATTCCATTGGTAACCACCACTCTTGGTGCATTAGTATGTGAAGGGAAGAGTCCAAGCGGATGTCCCGAATACATTACGAGTGTTTGCTCATCGGTCATTTCAGATAAGTACTTCATAACGAGTCTGTACTGAACCCAATTTTGAAAAACTGCACCATTTCCACCGTAAGTAATGAGTTCATGTGGGTGCTGGGCAACGCGATGATCGAGGTTATTTTGAATCATGAGCATGATTGCACGTGCCTGCTGACTTTTTCCAGGATACTCAGAAATAGGTCTGGCATAGATGGGGTGCTCGGGCATGAAACGGTACATATAAATACGACCATAAGTAGCGAGCTCTTGAGCGAATTCGAGCGCTAATTCAGCGTGCTGTGCTTTCGGAAAATAGCGAAGCGCATTGCGAAGCGCCAATTTTTTTTCTTCTGGGCTTAGAATTTCTTTTCGCTTTGGCGCATGATTAACTGCAGGGTCCCAAGCTTTTGCTGCTGGGAGCACAGTAGGGATTCCTTGTTGAATTTCGTCGGCAAAACTAATCATGGTAAGATTTTTGTGCCACAAAAGTACGGAATGCCTAGTATTTGACGACTACAAATCCGTGTTTTTGTAATTCTTGTCCACCATCTAGTATGGCATCGATTCTGTAGAAATAAGTACCTTCCTCAACATAATCACCGTTACTTGCTTTGCCATCCCAATAGCCTGCCGGATCAGAATATTCATAGACAACATTCCCCCAACGGTTCAAGATGATACAGTTAAAGCTAGAGATTCCTTCGAAGTTTACCTTGAACAAGTTGTTATTTTCCAACGATGAGACAACTAATATATTTGGCGCAGAAATATCACAAGGTTTGTGTTCTATTTCAGCTGTATCGCTAACCGAGTTACATGAATTGTAGGCAGTGTAGACATAGTTGCCTTGATCGGTGAAGAGTCTGGGAACCTCTGTATTGCCATCCCACCATTGTCCATTTATGGAAGGATTATACCCATTTTGTAATGGAGTGGAATTAATGACATACGGGTTGACCCACAAACTTGCACCGGCGCAAATTGCAGAATCTAGGATCGCCATGTACACATATGGTTTGAATTCAATCGTTGCTGAAACGGTATCATTACAAGAGTTGTCAACGTAATAAACGGTGTAAATTCCACCCATATTATTTGTATAAATAGATGGGTTGTCTACGAATGTACTCGGGGTGAAATGCACAGCAGTATCTAGAGCAAACCATTCCCCACCTGAAAAAGACGATGTATTAGCTACCCCAAATTCATAATGACAAACGGCGGTATCAGAAAAGATGATAGGACTTGGGAGCACGACAAAGGAAACTGTTGTATCGTAATTGCAACCAAAGTTATCTGTGATATTGTAAGTGTAGTTGGTAATACCTGCAACCGTTGGCTGTATCATAATTAGGGTATCGTTTTGACCGCTTATTATTGTTGGGTCAGTGGCCCAACCTTCATTGACCACATAATTTTGGTATCCTTCACTTTCTGGATATAAGGATGCGTTGAAATAGATTCCCCATTGGAAAATATAACCGTCGTCGATTCCTTGA
The DNA here is from genome assembly GCA_044371695.1 of Crocinitomicaceae bacterium. GTDB lineage: Bacteria > Bacteroidota > Bacteroidia > Flavobacteriales_D > Crocinitomicaceae > UBA952. The sequence goes on from JBILTD010000004.1 coordinate 10,052, forward strand.
TTGTCTTGAACAGAAATAGTCCAGTTTCCGTTAATTGGACAACCAGCAAACTGATTAAAATCTCCATCCGGTAGATAAACTCCATTGGGATTCATGGAAGCAAAACCGTAGTCATTGATCACGGTATTACCGGCGGCATTCTCTTGACAAATGGTGTTTAAGGTGTTATTTACCGGCGAAAAACAATATGTCCAAACTGGTGAACCAGGATTCCCGCCATCGATGTTGGTATCGTTGCCAAGGAAAGTGCCAATGCCGCTACCACAACCACCTGGCACCAAAGCATTCCAACCAAAAGGTGTTCCGTTATAGGCATTCATTATAGAAACAGTTGTTCCGTTAGGGCAGGTTAGGGCAATCTCAATATCGCCTATGTATGAATGCTCAATGTCAAGACAGATTTGTTCGATATCTGCTCCGGAAGTAATGACTGCTGTTGAATCAAATCCTGACATTGGAATTGAAGTTTGATACATTTGTCCGGCACCGTCCGGCAAGAAAGTCAAGCCTGCAAAGGAGCCGCCAATTTGGAATTCACCTCCCGGGATGTCAATTCCGACAGTATCTTGAGGCGTGACACCCCCAACTAAATAAGAAGACTCGCCAAGACATATGGTGTCTTCTAAGGGGCCGGTTCCAGCAAATATTGGCGGAATAGAAACCCTTACCTTGAAATTACTGTGAATCGTTTGAGGAAATCCATCTGTAATTGCTAGGTCGACATAAAACCCTGAATTGGCATTTGGCGTAAACCAAATTTGCTCGCCAGTGAACTGCCCAATTCCGCCGATGGTCCAGGTGAAAGTACAGTTGGCATTGGTTTGCGAGTAGCCAGTATTGGCGTTTTCTAAAGAATATGGAAAATCAGGCACCGCCTTCAGAAGAACGCTATCGCCTGGGCATAAATCTACAAAACCAGTATCGGCTGGATTCATGATATTGCTTCCAGTGCCATTTTTATAAGCTTCGACATGAGGAATTATTGGCTGAGCTGGGTCGCCACAAGCAACGTTTGCTACCCAACCTGTACCTTCATTGGCACCATTTGACTTAAAGCGCAAGGTGAGGCAGCCAGAAGGATTACTCCAAGACGCTTGCGCAAAAAAACCAACCGGGTTAGTTCCGCTGTTATAGGCACCGATAAGAGGCGAAGCTGTGCTTGGGCCATCGTAGATGTAAAGCGTATCAGTTGGATGAACATCCCATTCAAAACCAATATTGGTGGCAAAAGCAATAGAAACCTTGGATCCTTGTGCTAAATCAGGACAAAACACCAGAGTTTCGTTCATGTTGGGCGCATAATTAGTGGTTCCGTCAATAAAGTTGGTTCCTCCAGCAGGAACGATGCCCGCACAATTTAGTGGGTTACTTTGGTTATAATCAGGGTCAGCAAGTGTGAGCGTAACTTGAGCTTGCACCAATGAACTCAAGCATAAGATGGCGACAAATAGAATTACTGCTTTCATTTTTTCTGATTTTGCATTTCAATTTTGAGCACATTGATAGATTTAACTACCAATAAATAGGGTGCGTTGGCTACCTTGAAATATTGTGTTCGATCTAGAATTTGAAGTCCAAGATCTGTGAATTTAATAGGCGCCTCTTTTTCTTGTTTTGGCAAGTTGATACTCGAAAAACTAGAGACATCCTTACCTTCAGGAATTGGTGTTAAATAGCAGGCGTGTTTGAGCGCATACTCATAAACGGCAAGGGTTTGATTCAATGAAAATTGGGCAATTTCCTCTTTTGAATAGCTTTTTTGAAGATCAGTTTCTAGCGTTTGACCCCAAAAAGAAAGACTTACAAAAGCAAATAAAAGCGTAAAAATGTGTTTCATAACGGAAAAGATTCGGTTGATGACGTGGATTCTCGTTGAAAAGTTGCGTCAATTGTTCAAAGTTTAAAACTAAGACTAATTTAATAAAACGTAGCTTTGTAAACGGAAAACCCAAGATATAATTTATGGAAAACAAAGAATTGGCTGGCATTGCCTCACAAGTAAGAAGAGATATCGTAAGAATGGTTTCAGCTGTAAATTCGGGCCACCCAGGTGGTTCTTTAGGATGCACAGACTTTCTGACCTACTTATACTTTGAACAAATGACGCACAATGCGGCACAGTTTAGCATGGACGGAAAGCATGAAGACCTTTTCTTCCTTTCAAATGGCCACATCTCTCCAGTTTGGTATAGTGTGTTGGCTCGCGCGGGTTATTTTCCTGTTGCCGAACTCGGTACCTTCAGAAAACTTTCAGCACGCCTTCAAGGTCATCCTTCTACAGATAAAGGATTACCAGGTATCAGAATGGCTTCTGGTTCACTTGGGCAAGGGCTTTCGGTAGGGGTTGGAGCAGCTCAAGTTAAAAAATTAAACAACGACCCAAGCATTGTGTACACGCTACATGGCGATGGTGAATTACAGGAAGGTCAAATCTGGGAAGCAGCTATGTATGCTGCTGCAAATAAGGTAGATAACATCATTGCTACCATTGACGATAACGGCCGACAGATTGACGGCGACATCGACCAAGTTTTGTCTTTAGGCGACCTCGGTTTAAAATGGCAAGCTTTTGGATGGGAAGTTCTCCGAATGGATGGTCACAACTTTGATAGCATTCGCTCAACCATGCAGGCTGCTAAAGCGCTAACTGGAAATGGCAAGCCAATTGTGATCATCATGAAAACAGAAATGGGTCAAGGTGTAGATTACATGATGGGTTCTCATAAGTGGCACGGTGTTGCCCCAAATGCAGAACAACTTGAAGCCGCTTTGCAACAATTAGAAGAAACACTCGGAGATTACTAGTGAGAAAATTAAGTGTCATTTGGGTCCTGTTCCTGACGAGCATCTGCTGGTCACAGCCCATGACACGCATTCTTTTTATTCTTGACGCCTCTAATTCCATGAATCTAGATTGGAATAATCAAACGAGAATGGCGGCAGCCAAAGAGGTATTAGTCAAGAGCATGGATGGACTTAAAGATGTGCCAAATCTTGAAATCGCACTTCGCGTATATGGCCATCAATCTGCGGTTACAAATACTTATCAAGATTGTCAAGACACCAAGCTTGAAGTTCCCTTTGGCCCCAATAATATTGATCCGATAAAAACAAAAATAAAAGGTCTGCAAGCTAAGGGTGCCACCCCAATTGCAAGATCTCTTGAGGCAGCCGCTGCAGATTTCCCTGATACCTTAGCTCGGAACTTTATCATCCTCGTTACAGATGGTCTTGAATCTTGTGACAACGATCCGTGTATTATAGCGCGTAAACTCAAAGAAAAAGGTGTAAAAGTGACGCCGTTTGTGATTGGCTTGGGGATGGACCTTTCTTATCTTGATAAATTTGAGTGTATTGGTAGTTATTCAGATGCAGAAAGCAAAGAAGCATTTACCAATGTCTTAAGTAACGTTCTGAATAAGGCACTATTAAACACAACGGTTCAAATTAACTTAAATACCATTGAAGGCAAACCTCTTGAAACGGATGTCAGTATGTTCTTATATGAGGCAGGAACTCAAAATTTAAAATACACATTTGTTCATACTCTGAACAGAAAAGGCCTACCTGACACCCTTTTTCTTGACCCAAAAATTAAATATGATCTCAAAGTCAATACTGTCCCATCAGTAGGTCTTAAGAGTTTAACAGTTAAACCATATACACACAATACTTTTAAGGTTGATGCTGGTCAAGGACAGCTTAAAATAACGTCTGTTAAAAGCCCTTCAGGCACAAAAATTGAAACCAGAATTTTACAAAGCACGCTCGGTCAGACACTAAATGTTCAACAGTTAGGAGATATTCAAAAGTACCTGGTGGGTACTTATCAGCTTGAAATCCTGACGCTTCCTAGAACTTATAAGGAAGTAAAAATAGATCAATCAAAATTGACAGCTATTGATATCGTTGCAGCAGGCCAATTGACTTATTCTGCAACAAAAGGGCTCGTTGGGCAAATTTTTTACGAAAGGAACCCTGGCCAATGGGAATGGGTCCTAGACCTCAAAGAAAATCAAACAACGGGGTCTTGGAATCTACAGCCGGGGTCTTACAAAATTGTTTACCGCGAAAAGGATCAGCGCTCGAGCGCTTACACGAAAGAAAAGAAATTTAATATAGCAACCCTCAATACTACCAATTTAACTTTATAAGCATGGAATTCGAAATATTCGGCAACAAAGACACACGCTCTGGATTCGGAGAAGGATTAGCAGAACTCGGACAAACGCATCCAAATGTTGTGGCACTTTGTGCTGACCTCACTGGATCTTTAAAAATGGATGCTTTCCAAAAAGCAAATCCGGAACGCTTTTTTCAAACTGGAATTGCTGAAGCAAACATGATTGGTTTGGCTGCCGGTATGACCATCGGAGGAAAAATCCCTTTCACAGGTACGTTTGCCAATTTCTCTACAGGTCGCGTTTATGACCAAATCAGACAATCTGTTGCCTATTCAAAAAAGAATGTAAAAATCTGTGCTTCGCATGCTGGCCTCACACTTGGGGAAGACGGCGCTACGCACCAAGTTCTTGAAGATATCGGCATGATGCGCATGTTGCCAAACATGACCGTTATTGTTCCTGCAGATTTCAATCAGACCAAGCAAGCCACTATTGCCATTGCAGACCATGAAGGGCCTGTTTATTTGCGCTTCGGAAGACCTGTCATGCCAATTTTTGTGAAGCCCGATGCCAAATTTGTAATCGGCAAAGCAGATGTTTTGACTGAAGGTACCGACGTTACCATTATTGCCTGTGGTCATATGGTTTGGAAATCCATAGAGGCCTTAAAAGCACTCCATGAAATCGGAATTTCTGCAGAACTCATCAATATGCACACCATTAAACCTCTTGATGAAGCAGCAATTTTGAAGTCTATTGCAAAAACAGGTTGTGTCGTAACCGCTGAAGAGCACATGATGAATGGCGGTTTGGGCGAGGCAGTATCGCAAGTGTTGGCAAGAAAAGCGCCAGTGCCACAAGAATATGTTGCTGTCAATGACACCTTCGGTGAGTCCGGAACACCAATGGAACTCATGACCAAATATCATATTGATACGCCAGATATCGTGGAAGCGGTTAAAAAAGCGATCAGCCGCAAGGGCATCATCATTTAAGTTCTTGCCATTGCAAATACTGAAGGAGGCGCTAGCTGCAAGCTAGCGCCTCTTCTATTTTATCTACAGGCGCAAAGCAGGCGCCATGGACGCATACTGAAATTTTATCTTGTGTATAGCCTTTTGATATCGGTAATTCGTCATGGTAAGACAGCAAGCAGTTTTTTGCTATTGTTGCTTTGAATACTGCCAATGATGAACTTTTATTCAGCGCATGCCACTGCTCTTCAGGTTCAAGAAATCTGAGTAACAACAAACCCCAATTAGAATAACCAGAACCATAGCTCTCCATACCATCATATAAATTAGCAAGCATTTGTTTGGCGCTTGCCATCCATTCCGTATGCTGAAAATATTGCCCCATGGTTAAAAAGGCGTGTGCCATCACTGAATTACTTGCCGGAATCACGTTGTCATTGAGCTCCATATTTCGGCTTACAAGTTGGGTGTCTTGGGCAGTGAAATAGCAAAGTTTGCTTTGCGGGTGTTGAAATTCTTCGACTACTTTTTCAGTAAGGGTTTTAGCAAAATAAATAAAGTCCAACTCTCCTGTGCACTGATATGCCAAACTGTATGCCTCAATACTATTGGCGTAATCTTCCAAGAAGCCCGCTATTTTAGTTTGGCCATTGGTTTGAACTCTAAATAAGATAGCGTCTTTCCATTGCTCGTTTTGAATCCATTGCAGAATTTTTCTAGCACGCAATAAAAATGCATCTTCGCCAAAAACCCGATAAGCTTCTAGCAATCCTTTTGCCATTAGAGCATTCCAACTCACTAAAATCTTGTTATCTAGCCCGGGCCTCACTCTTGTCGCTCTTGCTGAAAGTAAAAGTCCGATTAGTTCTTTTTTAATTTGGCGCCATTTTTCGAGCTCTAAATTTTGTTGTTGCGCAAAAAATAGGTCGTCAACTTTTTTGAGCGGAATGTATTTTTCGTCTTCCCAGTAACCAAGTTGGTTGATGTTCCAATAAGCTTTGGCAAGTTCAGCGTCTTTTCCGCAAACTTTTTCGATTTCTTCCTTGCTCCAGCAATAAAATTTACCCTCTTCACCTTCACTGTCTGCATCCAGTGCGCTATAATAAGCACCGTTGTCGGCTAATAATTCTCTTTCTAAAAACTCAAAGCTTTGAAAAACGAGTTCTTTGTAATGTGCTTGACCGAATTCAACGTAGGCCTTTGCATAGAGCCCAATCAATTGAGCGTTGTCATAGAGCATTTTTTCAAAATGCGGCACTTTCCAAAGCACATCCACTGAGTACCGTGTAAAGCCACCTCCAATTTGATCGTATATGCCACCAAAGGCTATTTTCTCTAGTGTTAGTTCGACTTGCTTTCTGATTTTTTCTTCATCAAAATGCTTGGCATAGTTGAGTAAAAAGAGCCAATTATTGGGCAACGGAAATTTGGGTGCACGATTCGTACCTCCTTCAAAAGTGTCGAAAGATCGGGCCCACCTAACGACCATTTCGTGGAGTTTTTCTGCTTCAAAAGAATGGTTTTCTTGTGCTTTTTCTATCAAATCAGCACCTCTGATGCCTTCGGTGAGCTGCTGGGCGTACTCTAGCGTTTTTGCGCGGTCGTTGTTGTAAGTATAGACCAAAGACTTGAGCACGTGTATCCACTGCTCTTTTGGAAAGTAGGTGCCACCATAAATGGGCCTGCCGTCGGGTAGTGTAAAACAATTCAAGGGCCAGCCACCTTTCTGAGTAATGAGCTGAACGGCCGTCATATACACTTGATCTACATCTGGACGCTCTTCGCGGTCTACTTTCACATTGATAAAATGCGCGTTCATGAGCTCAGCCACTTCTTGATCCTCGAAGCATTCATGCTCCATCACATGGCACCAATGACAGGCAGAATACCCCACACTAATGAGCACTAATTTATCCTGAGCTTTGGCTTGTTCAAAGACATCGTTGGACCAAGCCACCCAATGCACAGGATTATTTGCGTGTTGTAACAGATAAGGAGAACTTTCGTTGCTGAGTTGGTTAGCCATTTCGACCTAATTTGATATAAAGAAAAACTATATTTGCCACAGAGTTTACACCGTGCAACAAATTCGCCCATACAAAGTTCTGCTTTTTTTAATTCTGGTTTTGTCACTTTTGTGCATTCCGAGTTATTTTATTCCTTCAACTGGGGTCAAATGGCTGGGGGTCAACTGGAAATTTTTGCCTTTTGAGCGCATTTGGGTCGCAAAAAAACAGGTCAAGAAGAATATTGATCAAATTGTAAAGTCTGTCGACACTACAAGTATCAATGAGAGCATCAAACACAATGGCCAAAGCAATGGCAAAGTTGGTTTGCCTGAGGGCGGCAGTTCCAATTTTGCTGCAGACCACCCACTTTATCTGAGTCAGGCAGCAGCCACCAATTTAGCCCGATTTTTTACAGCTTTGGAAGCCGCAGCTAGCGGCGAGAAAATTAGCATTTTTCATTACGGTGATTCCCAAATTGAAGGCGACCGCATGACTGGCTATATCCGTCAGCGCTTGCAACAGCAATTTGGCGGTGTTGGCCCGGGTTTTATTCCGGCTTTTAACGTGTATCAAACCCAAAGTTTCAAGCAACGGGTATCTTCAAACTTCAAAAGATATACCGCATTTTGGCCGCCTAAAATGGGTAGCCGCAAATATGGTGCACTGCTTTCTTCGGCTACTTTCGGCCTGGACTCCTCAAAGTCCCAGCAACAGCTACCCACCGACGCCTGGATAGAAATTGAACCTTCTGCAGCTGCATTTGGAAGAGCGCGTACCTACAGCCAGGTCAAGTGTTTTTACAACAGTTGTTTTAAGTCTTGTTCTGTCAAAGTATATGAAGGCAATAAACTCATCCATGAAGATTCCTTAATTGCAGATGGTGGTGCTCATGTGCTGCCCCTCAGTTTTGATCATACGCCTTCGAAGTTACGTTATGTATTTTCTTCTTTAAAAAGCCCGATTTTTACTGGCTTTAGTTTGGAAGGAGACCTTGGTGTACAGGTCAATAATGTCGCGATGCGGGGTTCTTCTGGCCACGACCTCAGTTCTTCAGATGCCCAGTTGTTTAGTCAAATGCACAAACAAGCAAACACCAAACTTATTATTTTGCAATTTGGTGGCAATTCGGTGCATGCTTTCAAAGATTCCAGTGGTGTGCGCTATTATGTAGGAGCGCTCAAAAACCGAATCCTCTATTTAAAGAAGATGGTGCCAGATGCGGCAATTGTCTTGATTGGCCCAAGCGATATGTCGAGGCTCAATGAAGGCGTTTTTGAAAGTTATCCGTTGTTGCCCTACACGGTTGATCGCATGCGCAAAATGTGCGCCGAGCAAGGCGTCGCTTTCTGGGACTTATTCAGCGCTATGGGTGGTTTAAACTCCATGCCAGCTTGGGTTTCACAAGGGCTAGCAGGCAAAGATTACGTGCATTTTAGCCCGCGTGGTGCAAGTATCGCATCCCAGCATTTCTATGAAGCACTAATGACTGCGTACACGGAATGGGCCTCCAAAAAATCGGTTCAACCATGAGGTTTTTACTCCTCTTCTTGTGCTGTATTTTTGAATTGCACGCACAAAATTTAGCCACGTGTAGCAATGACTCGTTAAGCCCTGCTGAAAAGCAAATCGCTGAGCAATATCCATTTATTCAGGTGGCTTGTAATCAGTTTCAGTTTTTTAGTCCGGACAGCCCTAATTGGCGCTATTTAAATAAGAAGTTGAGCCAAATGATAGCCAATCAAGACGGGAAGCTAAACTTTTATCATATTGGAGGGTCGCACCTACAGGCCGATATCTATTCGCATGACTTCCGTACCTTTTTACAGACCAATTGGCCAGGTTTGGCTGGCGAACGCGGACTCGTTTTTCCGTATAATTTGGCACACACCAATAACCCAAGTAATTATAACTTTTCCTCTCCGAATGATTGGAAGGGCTACAGAAGTGTACAACAAAGACCTGAGGATCTCGATTACGGTTTAACCGGCGCAGCCATTGAATGCCCAGACTCTATCATCATCATTAATTTTAAGCACTTAAAAACCGCCGTTAAGCCACCTTTCGATCGTCTGAGAATTTATCATAATACAGGAAATTTCCCCTATGAACTCAACTTCGGTGACCAAGAATTGTTAGTGACAAACGTTTCGCATTATCCAGAATTGGGCTACACTGAAGTGCAGTTCTCTGACCACCTAGATTCGCTTGACCTCATGTTTGTCAAGCAAGCCGAGGCGCCTTTTACCCTTTCATTGTATGGCTTTGAATTTTTAAACGATTTGCCAGGCATCGCATACACTGCTATTGGCATCAACGGCGCCAGTTTACCCACCTATTTATCTAATACGCATTTCTCAAGAGACCTTGAACTTAGACCTCCAGACTTATTTATTTTCTCGGTCGGTACCAACGATGCACACTGCAGCTACGAGGCATTTAATCCGTTGGTGTACAAAGCCAATTTGGAAAAATTACTCCTGCAAATTTTAGCAATCAATCCGAATTGTGCCATTTTATTGACAGTGCCTAATGACGATTATTTCATGAAAAAATACCCAAATAGAAACACGCAAAGACAACGCGAAGTGATCATGCAATTGGCGGCTCAGTATCAAATGGCTGTTTGGGATTTTTATGGCATTATGGGTGAATTGGGGTCCTCAAAAACCTGGAAAAATGCGGGCCTTATGCAAGCTGATTACGTACATTTTACGGGCACGGGCTATCATTTAAAAGGCAATTTATTAATTGAGGCTTTCATGAAGAACCTAGACGTTTTCCAAAACAAGAATAACTGAATATGAATCGTTTACAAGAGTTATTTTCTTTTCAACAGCAAGAAAGCCTGCTTTTTACGCGCCTTGACTTCTGGCTATTTTTTATGCTGGTCATGGTTGTTTTTATTTTCATTCATAAAAAGTATTTGTTGCGCAGCATCTTTTTGACCGCTGTCAGTTTGTTTTTCTATTTCAAGACCTCTGGCAATTTTGTTTTGCTTTTAGGCCTGATGCTCTTGCTTAATTACGGTTTGGGCTTACTAGTGGATCGAATCCAGGTAAGATCAAGGCAAGTTTTTTGGCTGTCACTTGGGGTCAGCATCAATTTAGCAGGGCTCGCTTATTTCAAATACGCTTATTTTTTTACCGAAGCATTTAATGCCCAATTTGGCACTGATTTTAATGTGGTCAATCAGTTTGCGGTATGGGGAAATGAGCTTTTCGGGAAAGGAAGTTTTGTCGATAAAATCTTGGTCCCGGTTGGTGTCTCCTTCTTCACTTTCCATAATATTTCCTATTCAGTAGACATTTCACGCAAGGAAATTAAAGCTGCTCGAAACTTTTTTGATTACGCACTTTATGTAACCTATTTTCCACACCTGATAGCAGGGCCAATAGTAAGGGCCCGTGACTTTCTCCCACAAGTGAACGCGCCTTATCAACTCAGTAAATACGATTTTTCGTGGTCGCTTTGGATGATCGGCAAGGGTTTGTTGAAAAAGCTCGTTTTTGCAGATTACATCGCGGTTCAGTTCATTGACAAGGTGCTAGATGCACCCGAAACGTATCCTGGTTTTGTTGGCATCATTGCCATGTTTGCCTACTCCTTACAAATATATGCTGACTTCTCGGGCTACACAGACATGGCTATTGGCGTTTCTAAACTGATGGGCTTTACCTTACTCGAAAATTTTAACTCGCCCTACAAATCAGTGTCCGTTGCAGATTTTTGGCGTCGTTGGCATAAATCATTAGGATCTTGGCTACGAGATTACCTTTATATTCCGCTCGGTGGAAATCAGAAAGGATCCATTGGCACTGGTGTGATGACAGCAGTTATTTTAGGTTTTCTATATTTCATAACAGGCTGGGTTGAGCTATGGTACACCTATGGAATTCTTCTTGTGGTCTATTTGTTGCTTTGGCAATTTTGGAAGGCATTTCGCAGTTTTGCCGTCCGAGATTTGAATCTGCTCATTACCATGGTTGTGGGGGGGGTATGGCATGGTGCGAGTCAAAATTTCGTAATCTGGGGTGCCATGAACGGTTTGGCATTAGTGCTTTATAATTACTGGAAAAAAATCAGCCCTTATGAAAAAAGTAATTTGTGGTTGATCCGAGCTTGGCGCATTTTTTTGACGCTTAGTTTCATCACTTTTACCCGTATTTGGTTTCGCCTTCCTGAGGCCGAGCAACCGCTGCAGTTCTTGCAGCATATCACCCAGCATTTCGACTGGAAATTAGATACTTGGTTCTTAGTTTGGAACACTTATCAGGTAGTATTTTATCTGATCATTTTAGGCTTCTTCACCCATTGGTTGCCGCAAAGTTGGAAAGACAACACGGTGCAATTTTTCGCCAAATGGCCAATGGTTTTCCAGGCCTTGAGCTTTGCACTTGCCGTCTTTGTGCTTTATCAGGCGGTCTCAGATAGTTTCAAAGCCTTTGTTTACTTCCAGTTTTAAATAGTTGCTCAAAAACTTGACAGAGGGGGTCTCGATGTTGTATCTTTGCAAACCCTTTTAATACGGGGCCTTAAAACTTGGCTTATGAGCAAAATGAAATTGTCAGATTTTGACTTCAACCTCCCAGAAGAATTAATCGCAAACTATCCTCAAGAAAACCGTGACGAATGTCGTTTAATGGTGGTTCACCGTGACACCGGCCTTATTGAGCACAAAATGTTCCGCGATGTACTTGACTACTTCGACGAAGGCGATGTCATGATCATGAACAATACGAAGGTTTTCCCAGCTCGTATGTATGGCAATAAAGAGAAAACAGGTGCGAAAATCGAAGTTTTCTTACTCCGTGAACTCAACCGCGAAAGTCTTCTTTGGGATGTCTTGGTAGACCCAGCTCGTAAAATCCGAATTGGCAATAAACTATATTTTGGTGAAGACGACTCACTCGTTGCTGAGGTAATTGATAATACAACATCAAGAGGTCGTACTTTGCGCTTTCTTTTTGATGGCCCCTATGAAGAATTTAAAGCAAAAATTACTGAGCTTGGCGAAACGCCACTTCCTAAATACATCAAGCGCGATGTTGAACCAGAAGACGAAGAGCGTTACCAAACTGTTTTTGCAAAAGTAGAAGGTGCTGTAGCGGCCCCAACTGCTGGCTTACACTTTTCAAAACAACTACTCAAGCGTCTTGAGCTTAAAGGCATCAACTTTGCCGAACTTACGCTTCACGTAGGTCTCGGTACCTTCCGCTCTGTGGAAGTGGAAGACCTCACCAAACACAAAATGGATTCAGAACAGGCGATTATTCCTCAAAAAGCCGCCGATATGGTCAATGAAGCTAAGCGCACAAAACATAGAGTTTGTGCTGTTGGTACCACTTCTATGCGTTCAATTGAAACCTCTGTTTCTACAGACGGCTTCTTGAAACCTTATGACGGCTGGACCAACAAATTCATCTTCCCGCCTTATGAATTCAGTATTGCCGATAGCCTTATTACCAACTTTCACACACCGTTGTCAACGCTACTCATGATGATTTCTGCATTTATGGGTCACGAGCTCATGCACAAAGCCTATGAAGAAGCGGTCAGAGAAAAATACAAGTTTTACTCTTACGGTGATGCCATGTTGATTCTCTAATGGAGCTTCACAGAGGCCTTCATACTTTTCCTAAAAACACGGGTTCGGTTATCACAATCGGCACCTTTGATGGCTTGCACATTGGACATCAAACCATTTTGCGTTCAGTTTGTCAAAATGCTCAAGAGCAGGGTTTGCCATCTGTTTTACTCACTTTTTACCCGCATCCAAGGCAAGTGCTTTTTCCAGAACAGCCCTTGGCGCTCCTTCAAACCCAAGAGGAAAAATTGGCCAAACTCGAAGAACTCGGCCTTGATCATGTTGTCATTCTAGAGTTCTCTGAGGCCTTTGCAAAACTCAGTGCAGCGCAGTTTGTTCAAGAGGTCTTGATTGATGGCCTGGCGGCACACACCGTTATTATTGGCTACGATCATCAGTTTGGCCATGACCGTCAGGGCAATCTTGAATTTTTACGCAGCTATGAAGCCAAAGGGAATTTCAAAGTTCAAGAAATACCTGCTGCTCAAATCGATGAGGTTTATGTGAGTTCTTCAAAAATCCGAACGGCCATCCAAGCGGGTCAAATCGAGTTGGCTAATGCTTACTTAGGCAAACCATTTCAGATTTCTGGTTTTGTATCAAGAGGGCTTCAAAATGGCCGAACTATTGGTTACCCAACGGCTAATCTCAACCTTACTGAATCTGATAAAATTTTACCAGCCGATGGTGTTTATGCTGTTTCGGCTATAGTGCAGGGTGCGCTCAGACATGGTATGATGAATATTGGGTGGCGACCAACCATCCAGGAGACCGAAAAAACCCGCAAACTAGAGGTACATTTCTTTGATTTTACGGCCGACATCTATGAGGCATACATTGCGCTCAACTTGCATACAAGAGTTCGTTCAGAACAAAAATTTGAAAACTTAGCGGCACTCAAAGCGCAACTGCAACATGACGAAAGTACGGTTCGCGCTTACTTTATTGCACAATAATTTTCTCAATCATTCCTTGCTCGACTCCTGCAAAGGTCACCTCTAAAAAGTAAACACCTGGCGCTAAATTTTGGGTAGATAGTTCAATCTTCAAACCGTTGTTTTCTCCTAAATTGATTTTTTGACCATATTGGTTGTAGCACTCAATCTGCTGCATTTCTTTGGAGCTTTCTATGCTTATTTTGTCGGATGCTGGGTTCGGAAACACGCGTAGATCGTTACTTGAAATAGGATTCGTTGAAGTCAGATTTTCATTGAAAAACAATATATTATCAACAAATACAACACCGCTTCCTGCAGGCTCACCAGAAAGGATCAATTGTGCAAAATGAGCCAAACTATTTAGGTTGCTAAACTGTGTCAAAGGAATTTCAAGCGTATTCCATGTTTGTGCTGTTGGCTGAAAACTCAGTTCACTCTCGCTGTCGTCACCACCTGCGTACTGCCCGTTGGCTCCAAAATCGACCAATTTAACTTTGAATGGGTCCATGTTTGCAGTCCAGTAATCTATTCTGAAATGCGTCATATCCGATAAATTCAAAATATTTGGCCCCACCGTTTCGATACCCGCAAAGTTCATTGAGCTATAGCGCTTGGTGTCGTTTCCTTGAATTTGAAGGTCAGTAACCTGTGCCTGAGACCACGGCGCTTGCCATGTATCTACTGTTTCCTCATTGTAAGGATTACTAAATAAAGCAATAACTGCCGCTGCCGGATAAGTTGGTGTAGGTGCAGCTACCATTGGCGCCAAATTTTGAGTGCCATCTTGGTTGCTAAACTTGATATTGTCGATGTAGCAAATATTGTTGTC